>NZ_JBTNDE010000017.1:0-72703 GCF_054511155.1 Arthrobacter glycogeni
ACGGAGGGTTTCTGGCAGTACACCCAACCCGAACCCGGGACGATCATCGCGATCTCCCCCGCCGGGGAAACCTACACCACCAAACCCAACCCACCACCCACACCACCACCAAAACCACCACCAGAAACCCCACCACCCTTCTAAGGTGAAGTTCCGCCTACATGGCCTGAACTGGGACAAACCTGTCCCTTCGATTCGACCGGAGACGACCGCCGATCTTGAGCTGATCTGTGGATGGGGTCTGAGCCCTCCCTTGGGCTAGGTCCCATCGGGGCGTATCCCGAGGTGCAATGCCGGGGGGATTGGCGCCGCCCTCAGGAGGGAGACCATCACGCGCGATGAAATGCTTGGTAAAACGTCTATCGCGTTGCTTGCGACCAACGGTTCTATTGCCGCTTGGGGTTCGACCCCGCGTCTGAGAGCGGCGTGCTGCCCCCGGATCTATCGTGGGGTGACTATTCCTGATCAAGGCCCTAAACGGCGCTGGCGCCGCTCAAAGGGACATTCGCTGTCGCCGAGCCGTTCACGCGCCTTTGGCGGTGTGGCGGGGGCCTCGCTGTGGCGTCTGGATCACGCTCTCGCCCGCGATCACGTATTCTGAGGTAGACGATTCAGCCCGTCAGCGCCCCAGTAGCCCAATGGCAGAGGCACCAGACTTAAAATCTGTTCAGTGTCAGTTCGAGTCTGACCTGGGGCACCGCTCACTGTTCTTGCCGTCTACCGGTGAACCGCCCTCTGCTGGGTCGACTACCCGGCGCCAGGTAAGTGAACTTCTCATGAAATGCAGATAAGAAGACTCTCATCTGTGTCTCATGATCATCTTTTCTTAGCATTCTTTACTGGAGTGACTGCCACCCCTCCTACCTCCCGCTAAGGAGCTTCATCATGAGTTCGATTGTTGAGCCAGTAAGTCTGAGTACCTCCGAGTCGCCCACCGTTCTGACCGAGGAATCGGTCAGAGAGCTGGGAAGAGAATCGAACGTAGCGCCCTCGGTGGGGGTGGCAAAAAAGTTGGAAGGTACAGGTAATGACTTCGCAATTCCGGTTGACGCCGAGCGGTTGCAGCAAGCGAAGAGGGCCTACACGACGCGCTTCCTGTCCGCGTCGCTGGATGAGGACGCGAGCGGGTACCTGCTCCGCCAGGATGTTCCCCGTCCGGGGGACATCGTTCTGGCGCGTGTAGTGGAGCTCGGGTCACACCTCAAACTGGAAAGCCCGGTCTCACGCCGTCAGGCAATGTTTGTGGGGGATGAAATCCTCGTCGCTTACGGCAACCGATACGCGCCAGACCAGTTCCTTGCCGAGGTCCCGCGGGATCTTGGCGAATGCCAGCTCGTCGCGGGGGGCGGCGTTGCCGGAAGGGTTCTTGAGCAGCACGCCGGGATGAAGGAGGCCACCATCATCCTCCCTATTGGGTTACTCGCGACAACCGAGGGTGTTCTTAACTTGAGAGACTTTGCACCGGCCGAGGTACCCCCCGCGCCGTCTGGTGTCAGGAAACCTACCGTTGTCGCGGTACTCGGTACGTCGATGAACTCGGGGAAGTCCACTACTCTCGGCTGCCTCGTGAACGGTCTGAACAACGCTGGACTGCGCGTATCAGCTGGCAAGGCGACGGGTACGGGATCGGGGAACGACCCCCGGCTGTTCACCGACGCTGGGGCCCGCCTGGTCCTCGATTTCACTGACTTCGGCTACCCGACGACGTTCAGGCTTGAGTACACGGAGGTGCGCAGCCTGCTCTCCAGGCTGGTTGCACAGTTGAGTACTGAAGAGACCGACGTCGTCGTCGTTGAGATCGCCGATGGCGTGTATCAGGGCGAGACGGCGCGGCTGCTCGCGGACCCCATATTTCAGGGCATTGTCGATCATGTCCTGTTTTCCGCAGCCGACGCACTCGGAGCGACAGCGGGCGTCCGGATACTGCGCGAGAGCGGTGTGAAGGTCGCCGCTGTGTCCGGGCTGCTCACCGCCTCCCCGATGGCAGCAGGGGAAGCCGCCTCGGTACTCGACGTCCCGGTCATCAAAACTTTCGATCTCTGTCAGGCTGAGGTTGCGCGGAGCATCGTTCGGGTGGTGCAGCCCACCGCGGCGCAGACATCGTGAGTGCCGGAAGCAAAGCCGGCCGGGTTTCGGCGCGGCTACCGAAACTTGTGGAGCGGGATCGAAGAGGCATTCTGGCCCTGCTCATCGGCACGGGCCTGCTGATGGCGGCACTGGCCGGGCTGACTGCCATTTTCATGACGATGCTGCTCGGAGGGGGCGCTGACCCCCTAGCGGCATTCCTCGCGGGAACTGGTCTCATCACCGTGGCCTGCGGGATCGGTGTTCTCCGATCGGTTGAACGCGTATTGGCTGAGCGTCTCGGTCAGAGTTACATTCAGCAGATCAGGCTCAAACTCGTCGACGCCGCTCTTACCGCCGAGAAGCCCCCGCCTGCCGGCATCACGATCGCCCGGGCCACCAATGATCTCACCAGTGTGCGCAACTGGGTGGCTCTTGGAATAGCGCCGTTGGCAGTCGGCATTCCCATGATTTTGGGGTCAGCCTTGGGTCTGGGGCTCCTCAGCCCTGTCCTCGCCCTTGCCGCTTTGATCCCCCTGACAATCCTGGCGGGGGTCATGGTGATCCTCGCACATACGGCGTTTGACCGAGCGAAAATCGTCCGACGCAAGCGAGGGCGGCTCGCGTCGCTGCTTGCGGATACCGTTGCGGCGGCGCCAGCCATCAAGGCGGCAAGCGGGGAGAGGCGTGAGCTGCGCCGGATTGGCAAGGCCGGTCAGGAGGTCGTAGACGCGGCCGTCGACCGTTCGCGGATTACCGGCTGCATCCGTGGTTCCGCCGCGGCTGCGGCAGCAATCGCCGTTGCGGGGGTCGGCATCGTCGGCGTATGGCAATCGATTGACACGGCCACGATCGCCGGCGCGCTGACCATCGTGGGTCTGATGTCCGCACCTGTCAGCGATCTGGGACGCGTGGTCGAGTACCGGCAGAACTTCAAAGCTGCGCGCCGGATACTGGTCCCGGCACTGAGCAATGTCAAGGAGCTGGACCGGGGCCAGATACCGGCTGGCAAGACAGTGAACATTGTGCGGCAGCTGCCGCAGGCTCTTCCCAGGGGAGAGGGTGTCGTCTCCGTCGTCGGTCCGCTGTCATGTGGTGTCTGCGCAGCTCCGACTTTGCGTGCCGTGCCAGGGGACCTGGTTGTCGTCGAAGCGACCGACCCGGCCCGCGTCGACGCCGTCTTCGCGGCTCTGCTGGGTTTGCGGCAAGAGGAGGCAGTTGCTGTGTGCGTCGACGGCATGGATCTCTTGTCCGCGCACCCCGAGGAGAAACGCCAGCTGGTGGGCTACGCCGCTGCGGGCTCCTATCTGGAGCGGGGAACGGTCGAACGCGCTGTCCGGTATCGCAGGCCTGACCTGCACCCTGATGAAGGGCGACGCGCGCTGGAACGCGTCGGCATAGCGGACACCATTGACGCCTTGCCCAAGGGCTACCGTACTCAACTGCGGCGCGGGGGCGAGCCGCTGACCGTTTCGGAACGGGCCCGGCTGGTCCTGGCCCGGGCGTCCCTCGCCTCACCGCCCCTGCTTGTGCTCAACAGGATCGACACCGAGCTGGACGACGACGGCCTGAACGTTCTGTGGGAACTCATTGACGGCTACCCCGGTGTGGTTCTGCTGTCACCCGGGCAACCCGGCGGAGCGGCTCTGCCCAGCACCGGACGTCGAACGGTGAAGTGGTCTCTTGACTGCCTGCACCTGGGAGCCGGCGCCCGTCAAGACAGCGCTGGCATCCTCGACGGCTAGCTGTCGGCCCACCGCGTACCTGCGCCTGCCCTGAGTTGGCGAGTAGCGCTTGATGGTGGCGGGCCGGGTGATCCCCGCGGGAGGTCATATGGTGGGCAGATTAGCGGTCCCGGGACCTATCGGAAAGGGTGCGGGAGCCTTCCTGTGGCGAGCGTTACAAGGATGTGACCGTATTTGCTTAGTTTCGACACATTTTTGCATTAGCTTTTCTACATACCAGGAACACCTGGTGATCGCATCAAAGGCCCATAATGCCTTTCGGTCGAGGAGAAAACATACATGACTGCAACACGCAACTTCGTGCGGCTCGGCATTGGGGACAATGCACCGCGCGCGGCGAAGGTCGCCGCCCTGGGACTGGGCATCGCGCTCTTCGCATCTGCCTGCGGCGGATCGACTCCTGAAGGAGACGGCGGCGAAAGTTCAACCGCACCCGCCGCATCTGGGCTTAGCTGCCCGGAGAGCCAGGGCGGCGAAGCGCCCGAGGCCAACCCGAAGGGGGACCCGTCCGCTGTCCCAGAGGCCACCACAGTTTCCGACACTCCGCTGGTGCTGGGAACGTTGCTCCCTACCACGGGTGCGCTCGCGTTCCTCGGCCCACCCGAGATCGCCGGCACAAACCTTGCGATCAAGGAGATCAACGAGGCGGGCGGTGTGCTCGGCAAGGACGCCGAAATCGTCCACCGTGACTCCGGTGACACCACCACCGACATCGCCACCCAGTCCGTCACCGACCTGCTGTCGCAGGACGTCAGCGGCATCATCGGTGCCGCTTCGTCCGGTGTTTCACGCACCGTGATCAACCAGATCACCGGCGCTGGTGTCATCCAGATGTCCCCGGCGAACACTGCCCCAGACTTCACTGACTGGGACGACGACGGACTGTACTGGCGAACGGCACCGGCGGATATCCTGCAGGGAGGCATCCTCGGCAACTACATCATGGAATGCGGAGCCCAGACCGTGGGCATGATTGTCCTCAACGACGCCTACGGCACCGGACTGCAGGGGTTCGTCACAGACGCGGTCGAAAGCGCCGGCGGTCAGGTGGTCGCCAACGAGATGTTCAACGAGGGCGATTCACAGTTCAGCAGCCAGGTTGACGCGGTGGTAGCCGCTGACCCGGACGCCATAGTTGTCATCAGCTTCGACCAGGCCGCCAGTATTGTTCCACTGCTCACCGCGCAAGGTGTGGATCCGACAACCATGTTCTTCGTTGACGGCAACACCAGCGACTTTAGCGAGGACCTGGATCCGGGCACGCTCGAGGGAGCCCAGGGTACGATTCCCGGCCCGTTCACCGGTGACGCCTTCCAGAAGGCACTGCTTGAGATTGATCCCGCGCTTACCAGTTGGAGCTACGCAGGCGAAAGCTACGACACCGTCAACTTGATGGCATTGGGGGCTGAAGCAGCGGGCTCGACCGACGGCAAGGCCATCGCTGCCGAGTTGCAGGCAGTGTCACAGGATGGCGAAAAGTGCTTTGACTTCGCGGCCTGCGTGACCCTGCTGCGCGACGGTGAGGATATTGACTACGACGGTATCTCCGGCCCGATTAGCTTCGACGAAAATGGAGATCCTACCGAAGCGTTCATCGGGATCTACGCATTCGACGGGGACAACGTCCCGCAGCCGAGCCGTTCAGAAACAGGAAAGCTCTAAGCCGGCTAGTCAGTTCAACCGATCAAACCGGCACCACACTCGCACCACAAACGGTCGCTGTACCTCCCGAATTGTTTGGGGGGTGCAGCGGCCGTTTTGCTGCGCCGAGAAGTGAGCTCCGGCGGGTCTGGAGGGCTCTATGTCGCTCTAGGTCGCCTGATCTCACACCTTGGCGAGGATAGCGGTGGTCGGGGACTGACCCGAGCTAAGACGCGCGCCACCGTGCAACGCCCGGCTGGATTCCCAGCCGGGCGTTGTACGGTATCGACCGCCTGCTAGGCGGTGTCGGCGAGGGTGCCCAGGTACAACTGGATCACCTTCGGATCCTTCATGAGCTCACGGCCAGTCCCCGTGTACGCGTCCTTGCCCTGATCGAGCACGTACGCCCGGTCGCAGATCTGGAGGCAGCGGCGGGCGTTCTGTTCGACCATGATCACCGATACCCCGGCGCGGTTGATCTCATGGACGCGCAGGAAGGTTTCATCCTGCTTCACCGGAGACAGACCGGCTGAGGGCTCATCAAGCAGGAGAACCGCTGGGTCCATCATGAGCGCACGGCCCATCGCCACCATTTGGCGTTCGCCACCGGAGAGCGACCCGGCCCGCTGCGCCCGCCTCTTCCCCAGTTCGGGGAACAGGTCGGCGACGAACTCGAACCGCTTCTTGAAGTCCTTCGGGCGCTGGTACATGCCCATCTCAAGGTTCTCCTCGATGGTCAGCGAGGCGAACACATTATTATTCTGGGGGACAAACCCAACCCCCTGGCTGACCAGCTTGTTGGCTTTCAACCCGGTGATGTCCTTATCCCTGACCACTACTGTGCCGGAATGCACCTTCACCAAGCCGAACATGGCCTTCAACAGGGTGGACTTGCCGGCCCCGTTGGGTCCAATAATGCCGATCAGCTCACCCGAGCGGGCTTCGATGCTGCACCCGTTGAGAATGTTGACGCCCGGTAGGTAGCCGGCCACCAGGTCGGTGACCTTGACCACCGACGTACTGTTGTCCTCGCTCATGGTCGGGTCTCCCTATTGTCAGGCGCGGTATCCGGTCCGCTGGTTTCCGTTGTGGTGGTGCCCGCCTGCCCCATCTCCGGCTGGCTACCGCCGGGACTGGCGAGGATTCCGGCATCGGCGGTCCCAACGACGGAATCTTCATCCTGGGCAAGCTCAACCTCAAGCAGCTCCACGCCCTTCGAATCCCCGAGGTCGACGTCGTGATGGGCACCGAGATAGGCATCAATCACCGCTTTGTCCTTCATGACCACCTCTGGCGGTCCTTCGGCGACAATCTTCCCCTCAGCCATCACCACCACCCAGTCGGCGATGTGACGGACCATGTGCATATCGTGCTCGACGAACAGCACTGTCATGCCTTCGGCTTTGAGATTCTTGATGTGGTCCAGCAACGACTGGGTGAGAGCCGGATTCACGCCGGCCATCGGTTCATCGAGCATGACAAGGACTGGCTTGACCATCAGGGCCCGCGCCATTTCGAGCAGTTTGCGTTGACCGCCGGATAGCGACGCCGCGTAGTCGTCCTTCTTGGCGTCGAGTTTGAACTTCGTGAGCAGGACGTCCGCCTGTTCGGTGATTTCCTTCTCCCGCTTACCCCACATCCCTTTGAAGAGGGCGCGCGCCAGGCTCTCGCCAGGCTGCTTCGTGGCGCCGAGGCGCATGTTTTCCATGACGCTCAGCTTGCCCATCACCTTGGTGAGCTGGAAGGTGCGGACCATTCCCATCCGCGCCACCTTGTAGGGCGGCACACCAGCGATGCTGTGGTCGTCGAACCGCCACTGCCCACTGTTGGGTGTGTCGAACCCGGTCAGCAGGTTGAACAGGGTCGTCTTTCCTGCGCCGTTGGGGCCGATCAGTGCGGTGATCTTGTTGCGGGGCACTTCCAGATATTCGACGTCGACGGCGTTCATGCCGCCGAAGCTTCGCGTGACTTTCTCGGCCACCAGAATCGGATCCCTTTTCTTGCAGCCGGGACCCGTCTCACCAGCGGCGATGTCGCGTGAATCAGTCATGTAGTCAACCGATGTGGCAGCTCCGCTGACAGCTTCCGCCGACCTCGCTGCGACAGCCGCGCTGTGCTTGGGGGGACGCGGGTCTCCGGCGGTATTCGGCTGCGTTTCCTGTGGTTCGGTCATGCGAACGCCAGCTCCTTCTTGTTACCCAGGACGCCCTGGGGTCTGAACACCATGAGCAGCATCAGGGCAACACCAACAAGGATGTACCGCAGCTGACCGGCCTGCACGTTGGACAGGAAGGTAATGGCTCCAATTTCGATTGCTCCGTACAACAGCCCCTGAGTTAGCGACAGCACCACCCAGAAGATCATCGCGCCGACCACTGGGCCGAGAACGGTTGCCATGCCACCTAGCAGGAGGCAGGTATAGAGGAAAAAGGTCAGCTCGGTGGCGTAGTTAGCAGGTTGCACGGCACCGCGGGGGAGCGTGAAGATCATACCGGCCAGGGAACCGAGCAGGCCACCGATGACCAGGGCCTGCATTTTGTAGGCGTAGACGTTCTTGCCCAGGGCACGGACGGCGTTCTCGTCCTCCCTGATGCCCTTGAGAACCCGTCCCCACGGGCTGCGCATGAGCAACCAGACGGTCAGGCAGGCGAGGGCTACAACGGTCCAGCCCACGATCCTGATCCAGAGGTCACGCTCATTCATCGCGATGGGCCCCACATTGTAGGATCCCGGAGCCAGCGGGTTCAACCCGAAGAAGCCATTCTCGAAGTTGGCTAGTCCGTTGGCTGACCCAGTGACATCGGTGAGTCCGTTGGTGGTCACGATATATCTCACGATCTCTGCTGCGGCAATGGTGACGATCGCTAGATAGTCGGCGCGCAGTCGAAGAGTGGGGATACCCAGGAGGAGAGCGAACAGCACGGAGGCTGTGAGCGCCACCAGGACGGCGACCGGCAAGGGGGCGTTGAACGTGAGCGTCGAGATGGCGTAGCCGTAGGCGCCGACCGCCATGAAGCCGGCCTGGCCAAAGTTCAATAGGCCAGAGTAGCCAAAGTGGACGGCCAGACCGAGGGCGGCCAGTGCATAGGCGGCGGTGGTGGGGCTGATCATTTCGCCGAAGGCGAGTGCAAGAATATTTCCGAAATCCATGGTGTGAGCCCCTAACCGACGCGCTCTTTGCGGCCCAGGATACCCTGCGGCCGGAACAGAAGAACCAGAATCATGATCAGAAGCGCACCCACATATTTGAGGTCGGCCTCCAGCCAAATGGTGGAGATTTCAACGAACAGTCCCACAATGATGGACCCGATGAGGGCGCCGAACACGGTGCCGAGTCCGCCGAGGACGACGCCGGCGAAGATGAGCAACAGGATCTGCTGACCCATGTTGAACGAGACACCGGGACGGTAGTACGCCCAGAGGATGCCTCCGAGCGCAGCCAGGGCACCGCCGACCATCCAGACGATTCGAATCACTCGGTCCACATCAATACCCGACGCGGCCGCGAGGGCAGGGTTATCCGAGACGGCTCGGGTGGCCTTACCGATGCGGGTGCGCAGCAGGAGGAACCCGACGAGCAGGATGATCACCAGTGAGATCAGCAGCGAATTGAGGTTGTTTTGTGAGATGGAGACCGGGCCGAAGTCGAGGCGTGCGCTTTGGGCGCCAGGTAGCTGCTGGGTCGCGCCACCGAAGTTGAACTGGATGATGTACCGAAGGGCCAGCGCGAGTCCAATGCTGACGATCATCATGGGGACCAACCCGGTACCGCGGCGTCGCAGCGGCTTCCACAGGCCGGCGTCCTGTACCCAGCCGAGAAGTGCGCCAGCAACCACCGCCAGCGGTATGGCAACGAAGATGGGCAACCCCAGGGCGGCGAACCCGAAGGCGACGACGGCACCGAAGGTGACCATCTCGCCGTGGGCGAAGTTGGTCAGTCCGGTGGTACCGAAAATCAGGGACAATCCGACGGCGCTCAGCGCGAGGAGCAGGCCGAAACTGAGGCCGGCAAGGGTCCGCTCGGCAAGGGTGTCCCAGAAGCTGGTGGTATTCGTGACAATTCCCTCGCCAAACAGGAACAGCGTCGTCACATTGGAGGTACCGGAGAAGGTGACTGTTCGGGGGTTGGCTTGTCCCTCGGCCAGGGTTGTGCCCTCGGGAAGAGTCTCCTTGACGAGCGTAACCTCGTAGGCGCCCTGTTCCGGGACGCCGACCGACCAGGATCCATTGGCGGCGGAGGTGGCCTCACCCTCGAAGCCGTTACCCGTCACCGAAATGGTGACGTCCGGAAGGGGTCCGTCGGCGTTCCTGAGAACACCACTGATCCGGTCCGTGAACTCCTGGGCCACGACCTGGCCGGCGGGAAGTGAGGACGATGCCAGCGCACCAGGGGAGGTGGCGGGTGTCCCTGGGTGGTAGCCCTGGGCTGCGGGGGCGCTGAGCAGCAGGATGGCTATGAGGCCGGTCGTGAAAACCAGCAGCCTCCTGATCCACGCAGGCGTCGGTCGGGTTATCAAGTTGTGAACCTCACTATGGGCTACCCCGCCGGCGTTCCGGCGGAGTAAGGACGGCTTGTGACACATGTCACCGAGTGTGAGTTCATGTTACCCGTGCAGCGTTTCGCCTGGAGCCCAAATCGCTACGGGCGGGTAGCGATTGGGTAACGACTGCCGTGGGGCGTTGTGCCGTGCGGGAACAAAATGCCCCAGCGGGCGTTGGGATTGGTAAGGTTAAATGTACATTCATCCCCCATTGGAGGACTAGTTAACATGGCACTTGGCGGTAACCCGGTATTCAACGGAAAGAACTTCCGTTCCGCTGCGCGTGGCGACAACCCGGCAGGCAATGGTTCTGCAGCGTACGGTGCAACGGCACTCGCTGGCCAGAGCGCCCTGAGCACCACCCAGATGGAAGACCTGTACAACCAGCCGTCAGCTGGCCCTTCACAGATGGGACGGATGACCTTCGACGACGTCATCGTCAAGACGGTCCTGTCTATCGGCGTGGTCCTGCTGGGTGCGGCTGTTCCGGCCTTCCTGCTCCCGGGTCTCGCCATGCCACTGATGGTCGTCGGCATGATCGGCGGGTTCGTCCTTGGCCTGGTCAACTCGTTCAAGCGCGAGCCGGTCCCCGTGCTGATCCTCGGCTACGCGTTCCTTGAGGGCCTGTTCCTCGGTGGGCTGACCATGTTCCTTGAGGCGATGTATCCCAACATCGCCCTGCAGGCGCTGCTCGGCACGCTGACCGTCTTCGCCGTCACCCTGGTCCTGTTCAGGAGCGGCAAGGTACGGGCGACACCGAAGGCGATGAAGATTTTCATGATCGCGATCATCGGCTACGCCGCGTTCAGCCTGATCAACCTCGGCCTGATGCTGTTCGGTGTGAGCCAGGACCCGTGGGGCCTGCGCGGCGCGACCATTCCTGGTACTGACATTCCCTTCGGACTGGTCATCGGGATCTTCGCAATCGGCCTCGCCGCCTTCTCGCTGGTCATCGACTTCACCTCGATCAGCGTCGGTGTGCGTAATGGTGCACCCCAGAAATACTCGTGGACTGCGGCCTTCGGCCTCACCGTCACCTTGGTCTGGCTGTACGTCGAGTTCATCCGCGTCATCGCCATCATGCGCGGCAACGACTAGCCTCCCGGCAGCACCCAAAATAGCCGCACCAAAAGGACGGCGCCCGCAGCGATTGCTGCGGGCGCCGTCCTTTTGGTGAACCCGGGTGTTCAGGCGATCCGTCCGGCGCCGTCGGCTGGCAGCACGGAGAAGATCGACGGGGCGGTGAATCCGGCAGCGGCGAAGGCATCCTGTACGGCGGCCGTGACGCGGTCGACGTCGTCGTTGGGTGTCAGCGCAATCGCTGCACCGCCGAATCCACCCCCGGTCATCCGTGCCCCCAGGGCACCGTTACTCCGGGCCGACTCGACTGCACGGTCGAGCTCAGGGCAGGAGATTTCGAAGTCGTCCCGCATCGATGAGTGGCTGGCGTCGAGCAGCTGCCCAATCGCCGTCGGGCCTTTGGCGGCCAGCAGCTCCACCATGTCCTCGACCCGCGCATTCTCGGTCACCACGTGCCGGACGCGACGGAACGTCTCCTCGTCGAGAGTCCCGGCGGCCTCCGCAAGGTCCGCTACCCGTAACTCACGCAGCGAGGCCACCCCCATCAGTTCGGCTCCCCGCTCGCAGGATCCGCGCCGGTCGGCGTAGCCGCCGGTTGAATGCGAATGGCTGACCCGCGTATCAATGACCAGGAGGGTCAGTCCCGTCTCGGCGAGGGGGAGTGGCACCAGCTGGGCCTTAAGGCTGCGGCAATCAAGGAACACCGCGTGCCCGGAGCGGCCGAGCAGTGACGCGGACTGGTCCATCACCCCGGTCGGCGCTCCGACCATCTCGTTCTCGGCGCGCTGACCCACCGACGCCAGCTCGGGCGCCGACAGCCCGGCACCCGCCAAATCGTTGGCTGCCACGGCGACGGCGCACTCGATGGCAGCCGACGAGGACAGGCCGGCGCCCACCGGGACGCTCGAGTCGATCAGCAGGTCCAGCCCGGGCAGCCGATGCCCCGCCTGCTCCAGCGCCCACAGGACCCCCACCGGGTAGGCTGCCCAGCCGTCGACGCTGCCCGGGCGCAGCCCGTCGAGCTCGACCGTTACGTCGTCGCCGCCGCTGAAGGTCGACGACACCCGGACCGTCCGATCCGTCCGGCGGGCCGCGGCGACGCGTGTTGACTGGTTGATGGCAAAGGGCAGCACGAAGCCCAAGTTGTAGTCGGTGTGCTCCCCGATCAGGTTCACCCGGCCGGGCGCCGACCAGACCCCCACCGGGTCGCTGCCGAACCGCCCAGTGAAGGCTGCTACAAGATCGGTTACCGGCGGTGGTACGGGGGGCGTCATGGGGTGTCCTCTGTTGTTGGTTCGCTGGCGGTTGTTGATCCGACGGCGGTTGTTGATCCGACGGCGTTGCGGAGGTTAGCCGCCACCTGTTCGGGCGTGGTGTCGTTGATGAAGGCGCCCATGGCGGCCTCGGATCCCGCGAGGAACTTGAGCTTGTCCTCGGCCCGGCGCGGGGAGGTCAGCTGCAGGTGAAGCCGGCTCGCAGGGCGCAAAGTCGCGTCAAGTGGTGCCTGATGCCAGGCCGCAATGTAGGGGGTAGGGGTGGAATAGAGCCGGTCAACCCGCCCCAATAGATCCAGGTAAATAGTAGTCAGTTCATCGCGTTCATCGTCGGCCAGGCCCGCGAGGTCAGCAACCTGGCGGTGCGGCACCAGGTGGACCTCCAGCGGCCAGCGGGCGGCGAAGGGCACATACGCGCTGAAATGTTCGCCCTCAAGGATCATGCGCTCGCCGGACTCCCGCTCGGCTCCCAGCATCCCCGCCAGCAGCGTTTCCCGCCCGTCGACGGCGTCGTAATGCGCCCGCGCTGCCCTCGCCATCACGGCGGAGCGGGGCGGGATGAAGGGATAGGCGTAGATCTGCCCGTGTGGGTGCAGGAGTGTGACGCCGATGTCCTCGCCCCGGTTCTCAAAACAGAAGACCTGCCGGATCCCGTCGAGCGCCGAGAGAGCCTCCGTCCGGTGCGCCCACGCATCGACGACGGTCCTCGCCCGGTCCGGGGTGAGGGACCCGAAGGAACCCTCGTGGGCGGCGTCGAACGCCACCACCTCGCAGCGCCCGTACGCGGGAGCAGTGGTGCCCCACCCCGCGGCCTCCGGTAGCCCGCCGAGGGATGGACCGAACGATGAGAAACGGTTCTCGAACACCACCACCTCATAGTCCGGCGCCGGGATCTCCGACTGGTTGCGCTCGGTGGTGGGGCACAGGGGGCATTGGTCCGCCGGTGGCAGATGCGTCCGGGACTGGCGGTGCGCCGCGACTGCCACCCACTCACCGGTGAGGGCGTCGAAGCGGGCGTCGCCGGTGCCGCCACGCGCCGGCAGCCCCCGGGTATCGGCGACAGCGGCCGGGTCCCGGTGCAGGGCAGCGGACGTGTCCGTCGCGTCGAAATAGATCAGTTCACGACCATCGGAGAGTCGGGTGGGAGTAACCAGGGTCATGGGTGGGTTTCCTTGGCTGGAGCGGTGTCGGGGGTGATCAGGGTGGTGTGCAAGGCCAGCTCGGCGAGGGGATCAACGAGGTCTGCGTCGCCGGCGTCGGCGTCGTCCATGTCGTCCACGTCGTCTGTGGGATGGACCGCTGGTGAACCGTCGGTGACGATGCAGTTGAGCTCGGCCAGGTCAGCGATCCGCGCAAGGCTGATCACTCCTACCTTGGTGGCGTCGGCCAGCACCACCAGTCGCGCGCAGTGCTGCGCGAAGGCGCGGTTGGTGTCCGCCTCGGCCAGATTTGGGGTGGTGATCCCGGCGTCGGGATGGATCCCGTGGACGCCCATGAAGCAGATGTCAACGTTGAGGCTGCGGACCGTGGCCGTGGCGAGCGGCCCCACCAGGGCCTCCGACGGCGATCGTTCACCGCCGGTGAGGAGTACGGTGATCCCGCTCGGCCGTCCAGGGGCGGCGTCAACGGTCAGGCCGTGCAGTAACTCGGCCACCGGCAGGGAATTGGTCAGCACGGTCAATGGGCCACGCTCCGGCAGGAGGGCAGCGAGCTGGTACACGGTAGTGCCGCCCGTGAGGGCGATGGTCATCCCGGGTCGGATCAGCTGGCTGGCCCTTCGTGCGATCAGCTTCTTCGCCGCCGAATGCAGATCCAGATTGGCTGAGAATCCCGGTTCAAGTGCGCTGGACGCAGGTGACCGGGTTGCACCGCCATGCACCCGGATCAGCGCGCCCATCGCGTCGAGCGCATCGATGTCGCGGCGGATCGTCATTTCCGACACTCCCAACAGGTTGGCAAGCCAGGAGACGCGAACAGAATATTTGGACACTAATTCGCTCACGATCGCGTCGCGCCGTTCAGCGGCAAGCATGAATTCCTTCCCAAAGTGACGTTTTCTAACAGTTTCAAACATATCCGAAAATTGCGGTGATCACTAGGGCGAACCGCTGACGGGGTCCCGGGCCGGTCATCCGGCGTCGTTGAGTCAATGTCGTTTGGTCAGTAACGTGTGGAAAGATTGCAGGATGATTCGCCCCGCGCAGCGGAAGCCCCAGGACGTACGTCAGGATGCCCCCGACCAGGCGTCACGGCACGCGCTGGCCCGGAACGTCCCGTACGCGTTGAGCCTGTCGGCTGCGTGGGCCTGGCGGGTCGGCCTGATCCTCCTGGTCGCCGGGGGGCTGATCTGGTTGCTCGGCCACATTTCGCTCCTGATCATTCCCCTCCTCCTGGCCGGCCTGCTGGCGAGCCTGCTGCTGCCCGTGATGGACCTGCTCAGGAAGGCAAAGATTCCCAACGGTCTGGCCGTCGCCGTCACTGTTGTGGTGTTCCTCGGTGTGGTGGGCTCGATGGCGACGCTCGCCGGACGACAGCTGGCGCTCGGGTTCGCTGACCTCTGGGATGAGGCGGTCGAGGGGATCCAGCAGGTCCAGGGTTGGCTGCACGATGGGCCGCTGGGACTCACGACCATCCAGATCGACCAGTTCATTGACGAGGGTGCCGCCGCCGTCCAAAACAACAGTGGCACCATTGTCACCGGGGTAATTTCTCTGGGGAGCAGCGCGGGGAGCTTCGGGGCGGGCGCGCTGCTGACCGTTTTCGCTCTGATCTTTTTCCTGCTGGAAGGTGAGCGGATCTGGCGTTTCGTCGTCGGCCTGATGCCCCGCGACGCCCGAACGGCCGTCGACGGTGCCGGCCGTCGCGGCTGGTCCTCCATGGCGAACTACGTGCGCGTGCAGATGCTCGTCGCCTTCGTGGACGCGGTGGGCATTGGCGCCGGCGCTGCCCTGATCGGCGTTCCCCTGGCGCTGCCGCTCGGTGTCCTGGTGTTCCTCGGATCCTTTATCCCCATTGTGGGAGCCCTGTTCACTGGCCTGGTTGCTGTCCTGCTGGCTCTGGTGGCCAACGGCTGGGTGAATGCGCTGATCATGCTGGTCATTGTCCTCGCGGTGCAGCAACTTGAGGGGCACGTCCTGCAACCGTTGATCATGGGCCCTGCGGTGTCGCTGCATCCCCTGGCGGTCGTGCTCGCCGTCGCCGGCGGGACACTCGTCGCGGGCATCCCGGGTGCACTTTTTTCGGTGCCGCTGCTTGCCGTGGTGAACACTGTGGTGCGGTATATCGCCTCCCGCTCCTGGGAAACCGATCCCGCGGTGGGTGGTGTGCCGCCCCCGCCCGATGGAACCCCCGAACCGTCTACCGGCTCACCCCACACCGATCCGTATGACAGTGGGAAACCACTCACAGTAAAGAACCACGAAAGGCCAACCAGTGACTGATCTTCTTGATCTCGCGGTGACACTCGACGATGTCCAGGCTGCACAGAAACTGCTGGACGGCGTCATCGCCCGCACCCCCATCGAAGAGTCGAGGGCCCTGGGGCGGCTCATCGGCGCGAACGTGTCGTTGAAATGCGAAAACCTGCAACGGGCAGGATCATTCAAGATCCGCGGCGCCTATGTCCGCATGGCTCGGCTCTCCGACGCCGAACGAGCCCGGGGCGTGGTTGCCGCGTCCGCCGGTAACCACGCGCAGGGGGTCGCCGTCGCCGCGGCGCGTCTGGGCATCACGGCACGCATCTACATGCCGCTCGGTGTCGCCCTGCCCAAGCTGGCGGCAACCCGCGGCCACGGCGCCGAGGTGGTGCTGCACGGCCACAACGTGGATGAGGCGCTCGCCGAAGCCAAGCGGTACGCCGAGGAGACCGGCACCGTGTTTGTGCACCCCTTCGACAACGTGGACGTGGTGGCCGGACAGGGGACCATCGGCCTGGAAATCCTCGAGCAGGTGCCCGACGTCGACACCATCCTGATGGGGGTGGGCGGCGGTGGACTCCTGGCCGGCGTCGCCGTCGCCGTCAAGGCCAGGGCCCGCGAACTGGGCCGGGAAATCAGGATCATCGGCGTGCAGGCCGAGAACGCTGCGGCCTACCCGCCGTCGCTGGCGGCCGATGCGCTGGTGCCGCTGACCAAAGTGTCCACCATCGCCGATGGTATTGCCGTCGGACGGCCGGGCCAGCTCCCGTTTTCGATCATCAAGGAACTGGTCGACGACGTCGTCACCGTCACCGAGGATTCGCTGGCCCGGGCCTTGATCTTCCTGCTGGAACGCTCGAAGATGGTGGTTGAACCCGCTGGTGCGGTGGGCGTGGCAGCCCTGCTGGACGGCAAGCTGACCGAGAATGGTGCGTCGCCGGGTAACACAGCCGTCATCCTCTCGGGCGGGAACATTGATCCCATGCTGATGCTGAAGGTCATTCAGCGCGGCCTCGCCGCGGCTGGCAGATACCTGGTGGTGCGGATGCTCCTCGACGATCGCCCGGGCTCGCTGGCCACCATCTCCCGCATCATCGCAGAATCCGATGCCAACGTGACCGGCGTCGATCACACCCGGGTGGGTGGGTCGATCAGCATGGGGGATGTCGCCATCACCATCAATATGGAAACCAAAGGCGAGGAACACTGCCATCTCATCCTGAACAACCTGCGGGCCGAAGGCTTCCAGCCCATGGTCATCGAGGGGTGACAATGCTTGCGGCACGGGCCCGCAAAGGATTGTTGCTGGTCGGCGCGTTCACCGCACTGCTCTGGGCCATCCACCTGGTCAATCTGCTGACCGGTGCCCGGCTGATCGGCTGGTTGGGGATCGATCCGCGGGAGCTGTCGGGGCTCGACGGCGTGGTGTTCGCGCCGTTGCTGCACGCGGGATTCGGTCACCTGCTGAGCAACACGCTGCCGCTGCTGGTGCTCGGGTTCCTGACCTTCCTGGAGGGGACCAGACGCTTCGCGGTGGCGGTCGCCGCAAGCTGGCTTGCCTCGGGAATTGGGGTGTGGATCTTCGGCGGGGGACTCACCATCGGTGCCTCGGGCCTGGTCTTCGGCTTGTTCGCCTACCTGATTGTCAGAGGATTCTACAACCGTAGCTTCCGGCAGATCCTGCTGGCTGGCGTGCTGTTCCTGATGTATGGCTCAATTCTCTGGGGGATCCTGCCCAGCGTTGGCTCCAACGTGTCCTGGCAGGCGCACCTGTTCGGAGCGCTGGGGGGAGTCCTCGCCGCCCTGATACTCAGACGGCGGCCCGTCCCGGATGGGACGGACCGCCGTCGACAGTCATAGGCGCGGCAATCGCGCCACAGTGTGTGCTAACCGACGTACGGCGTGGCTGACAGTACCTCGACGTCGATCGACTTGCCGTTCGGGGCGGTATAGGTGACCTTGTCACCCGACTTCTTGCCCTGGATGGCTGCTCCCAGCGGAGACTTCTCGCTGTAGACGTCGATGTCGGTGTCGCCGGCGACCTCCCGGCTGCCGAGTAGGAACGTGGCGTCGTCGCCGGCAATCTTGGCGTGGACCAGCATGCCGGGCTCGACGATCCCGTTGTCTTCGGGGGCTTCACCGACATGGGCGCTTTCGAGAAGAGCTGTCAGTTGGCGGATGCGTGCCTCGGACTTGCCCTGTTCCTCTTTGGCTGCGTGGTAGCCGCCGTTTTCCTTAAGATCGCCCTCGGACCGGGCCTGCTCAATGCGGGCGACAACCTCGGTTCGGCCGGGACCGGACAACTGTTCCAGTTCGGCTTTGAGGCGGTCGTAGGACTCCTGGGTAAGCCATGCGACAGGTGCACTGTTGGTGGACACGGGCATCTCCTTAGCTCTGTCCGAAACCCGTCAACTCAGTGGTTCCGGCATGGTGGCAGCCTGCACAAGGTGCTGTAAGCAGGCTTAGTAACAAATAAAGGCTCCACCCTGGGATGACCACATACACCGCTGATCACCGGTTGGGGGAGCCGAACGTCTTACCCCCAGTGTAGTCGTGATGCCTGACATATCCCAAGGGAGCGCAGGGGGGTAGGGCCCTAAATGTAGTGAAACCGAGACGTTCCGGTCTTGGGGAGGGTCCTAGGACGAGGGGGTCTCCTCGAGCACCCAGCAGGCGTCGACCCCACCGGAGACACCTTGGGACTCGGTGCGAAGCTGCGCCCGGTGCGCGGTGGTCCGTCCGCCGTCGGTCCCCTTATCGGTGCCGTTGGGGCCGATCTCCACCACATCCCACCCGACCACAGCGTAGGTCTCGCTGAGTACCTGGACGGCGCATTGCACAGTGCTCTCGGGCGCCTTGGTGACATCGAAGTCCACCGTGGCATTGCCGGGGTCCTGGATGCTGAACCCGACGTCCTTGGCGGTCACGTCGCGGACACCCGTTTGCAGGCTGAACACGGCGGTAGCAACCACAGCGAAGGCCAGGGCGGCCCAGATGATCCGCTTCCTTGTCCGCCCCGGAATTCCCGGCTTGGGGCTGCCGTAGCGATTGGCTACTCTTGAGACTGGCGGTTGGTTGGTATCCATCGCACACCATTTTATCCCCGCCGGATTTTATTGCCTAAAGCGACAGCCGAAACCACAGGAGCAGTAGTTGCCCAGCCCGGAAAACACCTCATCATTTAGCGCGTCAACTCTTGGCCAGGGATTCCGGTTGCTGGCGGTCCACGCACACCCGGACGATGAGTCGAGCAAGGGCGCCGCCACCATGGCGCGGTACGCGGCCGACGGTGTCGATGTCCTGGTTGCCACCTGCACCGGCGGCGAACGTGGCGACATTCTCAACGAGAAGATCGCTGGCGAACCGCACGCGCTGCGGGACCTGGCCGGCCTTCGCCGGCGGGAGATGGCGGGCGCCGCGACGGCGCTGGGAGTCCGCCAGCGCTGGCTGGGCTTCACCGACTCCGGTTTGCCGGAGGGGGATCCGCTCCCGCCGCTACCCTTCGGGTGTTTCGCCCTGCAGCCCCTGGAGCGCGCGGCCGCCCCCCTGGTGAAACTGATTCGCGAGTTCCGCCCGCACGTGATCCTCAGCTACGACGAGAACGGCGGCTACCCCCACCCCGACCACATCATGGCGCACAAGGTGGCTGTCGAGGCCTACCACGCGGCGGGCGACGCCGAGCGATACCCGGGGACCGGGGAGCCCTGGGCCCCGGCCAAGCTGTACTACGACCGCGCCTTCAACCCTGAACGGTTCCACGCCCTGCACAACGCGCTGGAGGAAGCCGGGCTGCAATCGCCGTATGCCGCCCGGATTGCTGCCTGGCTGGAAGCCGACTCTGAAGGCCACCAGGCGCCAGCGCCAACCCACGAAACCACCACCCAAATCGAGTGCGGCGCGTTCTTCGAAGACCGCGATCGGGCCCTGCTGTCCCACCGCACCCAGGTGGACCCGGAGGGGTTCTTCTTCGCCGTGTCGGCGGACCTGCAGCGGAAGGTCTGGCCGTGGGAAGACTACTCACTTATTCACGCCCGGGTTGAGGCCACACTGCCCGAGACCGACTTCTTCGCTGGCATAGAATAGGGAGGGCGGGCCACGCTGCCCGCCGTTCCTTTTGAAAGTGGTGCATTGTGTCTTACCTGCTCAACCTGGTGTCCGCCGTGAGCCCCGCCCCCAATCAGGAGGACGGGCTCAGGCCGGGACTGGACCCCAGCCAGGTGACCCCTGGTCTGTGGGGGTTCATCTTCACGCTGGCGATGGTGGTGGCAGTGATCTTCCTGATCCGCGACATGTCGAAGCGGATCCGTCGGGTGCGCTACCAGGGAATGGTGGACGAGGCAGCCGCTGCGGACGCCGCCCAGGGCCAGGCGAACGACGGCGGCGCCCCCAGCCCGCGTCCCAACGCCGGTCGTGTCCCCGCCGATCGCGCGCCCAATGGTTCCGGCAGTGGCCCGGGGTCTCCTCCGGCCAACCACTGACCAGCTGCGGATAGCCCGACTGTAGCCGCAGCGTTACCAACCACTCAGGGCAATACAGCTAGGGGCAATCGAGGAAAGCAACTCTTCAAGCCGTTCGTAGCTCTCGGCCATCCCGCCCTCCATCCCTGAGGCCGCCATGCCGTCCCGTGCCTCCTGGGTGGGGTAGACCGCATGGCCGCTCAGCCTGCACCGGCCGTTGCCTAGGTCCTGGAAGGTGAGGAACTCGATGCTGACCACATCGGGGTACCCGCCGAATTCGAAGGTCTGGATGGCGAAGTCATTCTCCCTGACGGTGTGAAACACGCCGCTGAAGGTGTATGTGGCGCCGTCCGGACCTGTGTGCCTGTACTGGTAGCTTCCGCCGGTGCGGAAGTCGTAGTGATCAACCTCGATGGTGTTCCGGCGCGGTCCGAGCCACTGACCGATCAGGTGGGGCTGGGCGTGGGCCTGAAAAACGAGGTCGACGGGGAAGTCGAAGTCCCGCTCGAAGTCGATGAAGGGGGCGGCGTCCGGGACGGTGAGTGTCATGCGTTACTCATGATGAATCCTTGGGGCTCTGGTGTTCCTGGTTGCCGCGCTCCGCGGCGGATAAGTGCAGCAGGGCATCGAGGCTGCGGAACTGACCCTCACGGACCAACCGGTACTGGTCAATCCACGCGGTGAGCGCCTCAAGCCGAGCCGGGTTCAGGTGAACGGGCCGGCGCTGCGCATCGCGGGTACGCGTGACCAGCTGTGCCTGTTCAAGGACCTGGATATGCTTCGAGACCGCCTGCTTGGTGATTGCGAAGGGTTCAGCCAGTTCGTTGACCGTGGCAGGGCCCCGGCTGAGGTGGGCGATGATACGGCGCCGGACCGGGTCGGCGAGAGCCAGGAAGGCTCTGTCAAGAAGCGCATTGTCCGCGGCAGCCATTCTAATCAACTTTTCCTTTGATCAACCAACTGGTTGATCAACAATCTACTGCGTGCTGCGGCACGGGTCAAGGATTTTGAGGGTGGTTCAGGAGAGCGGGTTGAGCACGGCAATCATGATCGCGATGAAGTGAACGGTGAAGGCCGCGATGGTCAGGGTGTGAAAGAGTTCGTGGAAGCCGAACCAGTTCACGCTGAAGTTGGGGCGCTTCAGTGCGTAGAAGACCGCTCCGGCTATGTAAAGGGCGCCGCCAATACAGATCAGGACGGTCGCGGCGGCGCTTGCGGCGAAAAAGTCGGGGAGGTAGAACAGGGCACCCAGGCCAAGGGCCACGTAGACGGGTACATAGAGCCAGCGTGGAGCATTGACCCAAAGCACCCGAAAGAGCACTCCGGCAATCGCACCGGACCAAATCACCCAGAGCAGTACCGCGGCCTTATCGGGTTCCAGGAGTGCCCATGCCAGCGGGGTGTAGCTGCCGGCGATCACCAGCATGATGTTGGTGTGGTCAAGACGCTTCAGGACCACCCTGGTGCGGTCAGTCCAGGTGCCCGTGTGATACACGGCGCTGGTGCCAAAGAGCATCACCCCGGTGAGTGCGTAGATGGCCGAGGTGATTTTGCCGGCGGCGGTGGGCGCGACCGCAATCAGCACGATCCCGGCGGCCAGTGCCAACGGTGTCGCCCCTGCATGAAGCCAGCCGCGCAGCTTCGGTTTCAGGGCGCTTGGCGTGGTCGAGGTCATGCGCCAATTCTAGTCGGTTTTGGGCCCAAGTTACCGCCCGGTAGCGTGGCTCCGGCGGGGATACGGGAGAACCACCCAGACGCCGTCGGCGGAGCAACCGGTCCTTGGCGGTACCTTAGGAGTAGACCTATCCGGCGCCCCAGCTGGTGCAGCCGGAGTACCAGAGGAAGAGGACAGGTGAATCACCCCGTGAAGTTCCCAGGATTCGCCTACAACTTCTATGAACGCCGGCTCCAGCGGTCCCTGAGCCCTGACCGGATTCCCCACCATATCGGCGTGATGGTCGACGGCAACCGGCGGTGGGCTAAGCTGGCCGGCGCGCCCACCCGGGACGGACATCAGGCTGGCGCCGACAAGATTCACGAATTTTTGGGTTGGTGCGAGGAGCTCGGCGTCGAGGTCGTTACCTTGTACATGCTGTCCACCGACAACATGGGCCGTTCCCCGGAGGAAATTGAGCAGCTCCTCGACATTATCGCCAATACTCTCGACCGGTTGGGGGAAAGCAACCGGGTGAGGGTACAGCCGGTGGGCGCCCTTGAATTGTTGCCCGACAACCTGGCCGACAAGCTGTGTTCCCTTGCCACCCACACCAAGGGGATCGACGGCCTCCACGTGAACGTCGCGGTCGGTTACGGCGGGCGCCGGGAAATCGTTGATGCGGTCAAGGAATTGATGCGCGCAGCGGCGTCGAAAGGCGGTTCCCTCGAGGGCGTCGCCGAAGGGCTCACCGACCAGCAGATCTCCTCTTTCCTGTACACCCGCGGGCAACCGGACCCGGACCTGGTCATTCGTACCTCGGGCGAGCAACGCCTGTCGGGGTTCCTCATGTGGCAGAGCGCGTACAGCGAGTTCTACTTTTGTGAGGCTCTCTGGCCCGATTTCCGCCGGGTGGATTTCCTGCGCGCGCTGCGCGATTACGGACGGCGGCAGCGGCGTTTCGGCGGCTAGAAGTTAACGGCGAATTCTTCTTCGACACGCCGCACCGGGTCCCCTCAACGCGGTCGTCGGGCGTATTCTCGACTCCATCAGGAGGCACCCATGCCGACTGATCGGGAGGCTACCGATGCAGCGAACAGTGCAGACCAGCACCGCGCGACGTCAGGGGAGGCCGTGCCAGGCCTCGCGGCCTCACTGTCTTACCCAACCATCACAAGTCGGGGACGGCACGCCCCGCCAGTGGAGTCCACATGGCCATATCTGACACACCACAGCGTTCATTCGACTCAGGCCACACCCTCCCCCCAACAGCCACCCACGAGGCCCGCACCAGCACGGATGACGACGTGATCCTTGCCGAGGCGGGCCTTTCGTCTGTCGAGAGCCTCGGTAGTCGGAGCTACGTCATCGACACGTCGGTTCTGCTTTCGGATCCGCTCGCCATCACCCGGTTCGCCGAGCATGAGGTGATCCTGCCGATCATCGTGATCAGCGAGTTGGAGGCCAAACGTGACGACCCCGAGTTGGGGTACTTCGCCCGCAAGGCGTTGCGTCTCCTCGACGACCTGCGGGTGCAACACGACGGGCTCAACCGGGCGGTCCCTCTCGGGGAAGAGGGCGGAACGCTGCGGGTCGAGCTGAACCACATTTCGCCGGCGGTGCTACCTCCCGGGTTCAGGGGCGGTGACAACGACTCCCGGATCCTCGCCGTCGCCAAGAATCTTTCGGACGAGGGCCGGAACGTCACGGTGGTCTCAAAGGACCTGCCGATGCGGGTCAAGGCGTCGGCGATGGGCCTGAAGGCTGACGAGTACCGCAACGAACTGGTCAAGGACTCGGGGTGGACCGGCGTCGCCGAACTCGACGTCGCCGAAGACGACGTCAATGCGTTGTACGACCACCAACCGGTGTTCCTTCCTGAAGCCGCCGAAATGCCAGCCAACACCGGTCTGGTGATGCATTCCCTCCGGGGGTCGGCACTTGGCCGGGTAGGGGCCGACAAGCAGGTGCGGCTGGTGCGGGGTGACCGGGACGTCTTTGGACTCCATGGCAGGTCCGCCGAGCAGCGGCTGGCGATTGACCTGTTGATGGACCCCGAGGTGGGGATCGTGTCGCTGGGCGGCCGTGCGGGCACCGGGAAGTCGGCGCTGGCGCTGTGCGCCGGGCTGGAGGCCGTCCTGGAACGTCGCGAGCACCGGAAAGTGGTGGTCTTCAGGCCGCTCTACGCAGTCGGCGGCCAGGAACTCGGCTATCTCCCGGGCAGCGAGAGCGAGAAGATGAATCCGTGGGCCCAGGCCGTTTTTGACACACTGGGGGCGCTGGTGTCGCAGGAAGTGGTGGAGGAGGTAATGGATCGCGGGATGCTCGAGGTGATGCCCCTGACCCACATCAGGGGTCGTAGCCTGCACGATTCGTTTGTCATTGTCGACGAGGCCCAGTCGTTGGAGAAGAACGTGCTGCTCACGGTGATGAGCCGGATCGGCCAGAACTCGAAGATCGTGCTCACCCACGATGTTGCCCAGCGCGACAACCTGCGGGTGGGGCGCCACGATGGGATCGCCGCAGTGGTCGAGACACTGAAAGGCCACCCCCTGTTCGGTCACATCACCCTGACCAGGTCAGAGCGGTCTCCCATCGCCGCGCTCGTTACCGAACTTCTGGAGGGCGCCGAAATTTAGGTGCGTCGCGGTTGGGGGCGGTGCGCTGAGGGTCAGGACACATTCCACGGAATGTGGGAGCCGACGTTGGTCGGGTCCATCCCGGAGTCCACGAAATGGTCGTCGACCATATACTCGTCGACCCCCAGGATGCGCACCCAGTGCCCGCCCCCGGCGAACGGCCCGTCCAGGGCAAGGGTGGACACGCAGATGCCCGTACCCACATCCACGGTGACCTCGGTGCGGCCGCGTCCAATCAGGGGATGGCCGGGAGCGAACGGCTTGTAGGAGAGGTTGGGGGTGGCAACCGCGCGGAGGACCGGCCGGCCCTGGAAGGTCTCCTCGACAACATTTTCCAGCTCCACCCGGTTGGCGAAAGGGGTCTCAAAGGCGACGGGTGACTCCCCGGCGAACTCGACCGGGTCCAGCATCGCCGCCCACCGCGGGTCCCCGAACGCTGGCTCACCATATGCGGCATCCGGTCGCCGGAGCACGAAGCCGACGTCGTTGTACACCGGGGTGATGAGCCGGGGCGCGAGCAGCCAGGACTTCCGGGTGGCGCTCACATAGAGGGCGTCCCGTGAGCCTGCCGTGCCGGTGGTGCTGTGGAGGAGCACACCGTCGTCGTCCTCAACCCGGAGGGCCGCCGGTCGACGCAGCCAGGCCTTGAGCGGCCGGGTATCTCCCTCGGGGCGGCGCCAGGCCACAGCGAAGCGCAGGGTCTCCCATTTCCAGGGCGAGGACCTGCAGAGCGACCGGAAGGTGGCTGCTGGTGTTCCGCTGTGTGTTGCCGACATATCCACAGTGTAACCGCCGCCATTGGAGCACCAGCGGGGGTCAACTACCGTTGATCCCATGACCGACATCCTCGTCAGGTATCTCGCGGACAGCCCGGTGGCCGCGGTGCTCGTTGTGCTGGCGCTGGCCGCCTTCGGGGTGGCCGGCGTGTGGCTGGGCGTCATTGACATCCGGAGTCACCTGCTGCCGAACCGGATCATCTTCCCGGCCTACCCGGTTGCCGGGCTGCTGCTCGGGGTGGCCGCCCTGCTGGCCGGGGACGGAGCCAGGGTGCTCACTATGATTGGGGGAGCAGTAGTGCTCTGGCTGGCGTACTTCCTGGTGCGCGCGCTATATCCCGCGGGGATGGGATTCGGCGACGTGAAGCTCGCCGGCCTGCTGGGGCTCTACCTGGGGTTCGTCGGCTGGAGCCAGCTGCTGTGGGCGACGATTGCCGCGTTCGGGCTTGGTGCGCTCTGGGGGCTCATTCTGATCGGTTCTCGTCGTGGCACGCTCACGTCGGCGATTCCGTTCGGTCCGGTCATGATTGCGGGGGCTGCGCTCGGGATGGCCCTGCCCTCGCTAGGCTGAACCCATGCCCATCCCCGACTTCATTCTGTCCCTCCGCAGGAAAATTGGACACGAGCCGCTCTGGCTTCCCGGCGTCGGCGGTGTGGTGCTCGACGACGACGGCCGGGTGCTGCTGGGGAAGCGCACCGACAACGGGCAATGGACGGTCATCACCGGCATCCTGGAGCCGGGCGAGGAACCGGGGCCCGGCATTGTGCGCGAAATCTTCGAGGAGACCGGCGTGACGGCGCGGGTCGAGCACCTGATCCGGGTGGAGGTGGTGGGGCCGGTCACCTTCCCCAACGGGGACGTGTGCACCTTCCTCAACACCGACTTCAGCTGCCGGTATGTGGCGGGTGTTGCATGCGTGAACGACGACGAATCCACCGACGTCGGCTGGTTCACCCTGGACGAGCTCCCGGAGCTGAACGACAGACACCGGCAGCTCGTCGAGTCTGCGCTCGCCGCCGACGGCGTGCCGCACTTCGTTCGTTAGCTGGCGTGCACGCGTCCGCAATCGATCAGGACTGGACGCTGAGCCTTTGAATAAACTCGTCAGCCTGGGCCAGGTTACGGGCCATCTTGGCCCGTTGGTTCACGGCTCCCTCCAGGAACCCAGCCAACCTGCCACCCATACCTGAGGTGTCAGGTGTTGCCAGGAGGCTGAGTATGTCGGCCATTTCCTCAAGGGAGAATTCCAGAGACTTCATCTGCTTGATGACCATGAGACGGTCAAAATCCTCTTCCGAGAACACGCCAAATCCACCCTCTGTGAACCCCGGGGCTGCGGGAAGCGCCTGGGTTCACCCCCCTGTTTGGCGTGGTCATGCCACGACGCGGGCGAAGGCAGGTGAATTTTCGCAGATCCGCGAGCCGATTGAGGGAGTGATCAGGGGCAGCAGGAGCAGTCAGCTACTGTGACTGTTTCGGGCGTCTCGTCGGTATCGGCGCGGCCCAGTGGGTTAACGCAACAGGCATCACCCTTCCACGCTTCCCGGCCTTCCTTGACCGCCCAGAACGCGATGACCAATGCGGCGATCGGATCCGCCCACGACCAACCAAAAAGGGAATTCAGGAGAAGTCCGGCCAGCAACACCCCGGAAAGGTAGGAGCACAGCAGCGTTTGTCTGGAATCCGCGACCGCTGACTTTGACCCGAGCTCGCGGCCGGCACGGCGTTGAAGGTAGGACAGCAAAGGCATGATCCCCAGGCTCACCGCGGCAAGTGCGATCCCGACAGTTGAGTGGTCAGCTTCCGCCCCGACAGTGAGGGCGCGGACCGCGTCGAACCCAACGAAGAGGGCCAGCGCGAAGAAGGAGAATGCGATCACCCGCAGCGCGGTTTTCTCGCGTGTTCCGGGATCCTTGGCGGAGAACTGCCAGGCCACCGCTACGGCGGATGCCACCTCGACAATTGAGTCGAGGCCGAACGCGATCAGGGCCCCGGAGGACGCTGCTGTTCCGGCAGTGATCGCCACCCCGGCTTCAATGACGTTGTAGGTGATCGTTGCGGCAACGAAGAGGCGGATGCGACGCGAAAGCTTTGCCCGACGGGCCGAATCGGGCCAGTTGGCAGCAGGGGGCTCCGGCAGACTCATCAGCAGCACCCTTCAGCGGGGTTGTTCATACAATGCTCCGGATCGGTAGTCAACACCACTGCCAGCAGGGCGGTGAGGGCACTGTCCAGTCTTGAATCCGCCAGCTCATAGCGTGCCCGGCGTCCCTCCGGAACGGCCACCACCAAACCACATCCCCGCAAACAGGCCAGGTGATTGGAGAGACCCTGTCGGCTCACCCCCAGCGTGTCTGCGAGGTCGCTCGGGTAAGCCGGAGCGTCCCGCAGCGCGAGTAGGATCCTGGACCGGGTCGGATCGGACAGCGCATGACCGAACCTGGACAGCACCAAAGAATGTACGGGTAGCTCCATCACCCCATAGTACAGCTTTCAGTGAATCCACAACGGGCTGTACTACACGGGAGCCTGAAAGGGACGTTTACCGGATACATCCGCGGGAGGTGGACCGACGAGCTGGCGACGCGTGGGAAACCAGTAACGCTCGCCGAGCCAGAGTTGGGCCGACCGCCTAACTCTGCACAAGCCTTTCCTGAACCACGGCGGCTACTGCGCCTGGGTACCTACTGTGGCGGGCGGGTCATGGACAGCACGTCGAGGGATTCATCGAGCTGCTGCTCAGTGAGTTCTCCGCGCTCAACGAACCCGAGGGCGACGACTGCTTCCCTGACCGTCAGCCCCTCGGCGACAGCCTTCTTGGCGATCTTCGCCGCATTCTCGTAGCCGATGTACTTGTTCAGCGGGGTGACGATCGAGGGGGAAGCCTCGGCCAGGAACCTCGCCCGCTCCTCGTTGGCGGTAATCCCGTCAATCATCTTGTCGGCCATCACCCGGGTGGAGGTGCTGAGCAGCCGCACTGATTCCAGCACGTTGCGGGCGATGACGGGGATGCCGACGTTCAGCTCGAAGGCACCGTTGGTTCCCGAGATGGCCACGGTGGCGTCATTGCCCATCACCTGGGCGCACACCATGATGACCGCTTCGCAGATGACCGGGTTGACCTTGCCCGGCATGATGGACGAACCCGGCTGCAGATCGGGCAGGGCAATCTCGCCGAGACCGGTGTTGGGGCCGGAACCGAGCCAGCGCAGGTCATTGTTGATTTTGGTCAGGGACACGGCGATGGTGCGCAGCATCCCCGACACCTCGACCAGGCCGTCGCGGTTTGCCTGGGCCTCAAAATGGTCGCGGGCCTCGGTCAGGGGCAGTCCGGTGTCGCTGGCCAGCAACTCGATGACCCGAGCCGGGAACCCTGCCGGCGTGTTGATGCCGGTGCCGACGGCGGTGCCGCCTAACGGCACCTCGGCGACCCGGGGGAGGGAGGCTGTGATGCGTTCGACGCCGTATCGAATCTGGGCGGCGTATCCGCCGAATTCCTGGCCCAGGGTGACCGGTGTGGCATCCATCAGGTGGGTGCGACCTGATTTCACTACACTCTTGAACTCGTCGGCTTTGCGCTCAAGGGACGCCGCCAAATGTTCGAGGGCTGGGATGAGGTCCTTGGTCAGCGCGGACGCCGCAGCGACGTGGACCGACGTCGGGAAGACGTCGTTGGAGGATTGGGAGGCGTTGACGTGATCGTTCGGGTGGACCGAGGTTTCGCTGCCGGCGGCGGTCAGGGCCCGGCTGGCCAGCGTAGCGATGACCTCGTTGATGTTCATGTTCGACGACGTGCCGGAGCCCGTCTGGTAGATGTCGACCGGGAAATCGCCGTCGTACAGTCCCTGCGCCACCTCTTCGGCCGCAGCCTCAATCGCGCGGGCCCGCTCACCGTCGAGCACCCCCAGTTCGGCGTTGGCCGTGGCGGCGGCCTTCTTGATCCGGGCCAGCGCCTCGATGTGCGCCCGCTCCAGACGGGTGCCGGAGATCGGGAAGTTCTCCACTGCGCGCTGCGTCTGCGCCCGGTACAGGGCGTTGACCGGAACCCGGACCTCACCCATCGTGTCGTGTTCGATACGGAAGTCGGCGTCGGATCCTGGCGTGTGAGTCATGCGCCAATTCTTGCTGGTGGGGCTACGAGGCGCCAAATCCGGAGACGATTTCGGCTGTGCCGTCCTGCAGCCGGTAGGTGACGCCTATCACAGCAGTTGAACCCTGCTCGACGGCGTCGGCGATGACCCGCGAGGAATCAACCATGCGCTTGGAGGTCTGCTTGATGTGCTCAACGACGGTGGCGTTGAGGTCGGTGACTCCGTTGCGCCGGGAGGTGAGGACCGACGGAGTGATCCGCTCCACCAGTTCACGCAGGAAGCCTACGGGCATCACTCCGGAGTCGAGCGCGTTGATCGTTGCGGAGACAGCCCCGCAGCGGTCATGTCCAAGCACCACGATCAGCGGGACGTTCAACACGCTGACACTGAATTCAAGGGATCCCAGGACGGCGTCATCGATCACCTGACCCGCGGTGCGCACCACGAACACATCCCCGAGGCCGAGGTCGAAAATGATCTCCGCTGCCAGCCGGGAATCCGAACAACCGAAGATGACGGCGAAGGGGTGCTGGGTGTCGACCAGCGAGGCGCGGTGCAGGGCGTCCTGATTGGGGTGCGACGATTCCCCGGAAACGAACCGCAGGTTTCCTTCGCGGAGTCGCTGCCAGGCCTGGGCAGGAGTCGATTGGTTGTCCACGGGCCCACCTTACGCCGGTTTAGTCCCGTTGCCGGAGCCTATGACGCAGCGAGTTCCTCGAGGATCGCGGTGCCCAGCACATCGAACTCGGCGAGATCGGCTGTCCCGTTGAGGATCAGGGTGAAGTCATCGACCTCAGTGGTCAGGAATGAGTCTCCCGATGAACTATCCAATAACTCCCAGTCAACGGTTTTGATGGTGCGTTGCCCGGAGACCTGGGCGTCGTCGAGCCGCTGGGCCGTCCACGTGGGGTTGGCGCTGTCGGTCTGGGTGAGCTGGATGAACTGCCGTTCAGGGGTGAGGTAGCCTACCTCCCAGAACGGTACGCCGTCGCTGCCCCCAGCGTTCCAGCGAGCGAAGTTTGAGGTCCAGCCCGCCGGAAGCTCCGGCGCCAACGGAGTGTACCCGGCAATTTCAGCAGCCTCGGCCGAGACGTTCTGCACGTCGATGTCCCGAGCGTAGGTCTCCGCAGTGTGGGTGGGATTCAGGAGTAGGACCGGCAGGACCAGCCCAAACGTGGCGGCAATCGCGATCAGCATGCCGATGACTGTCGAATTGGCCCGCTTTGCCTGCTTCGGGGTCAGGACCGGCGTCACCTGCGGCTCGGAGCCGGGCTGTTGGCCGGTGTCGCTCTGCTCGCCGGTCGCCGGACGCGGCTCGCCGTCGACGGGTCTTTCTGATGATCCGGGCTGGAGGTTGCTCACCCCTCCATTTTCCACCACACCCGGGGCGCCCACCTAAACGGGCCCCGCCCGCCCACATCGTTCCGTGCATGAGGGCCACTATGATGGGGCGCAGGGGATTAGTCCCACAGCTTTCGCCAGCAATGGCACAGCACCGCTTCGACGATGAGGATTGACGTGTCCAATACCGCCAAATCAGCCCAGTATGCAACGCTCTCCCGCTCACTGGCGGTTGGCGACGACGAGCCGGACCGCAATCTGGCGCTGGAGCTGGTCCGCGTCACCGAGGCCGCAGCCATCGCCGGCGGGCACTGGGTGGGATACGGCGACAAGAACAAGGCCGACGGTGCGGCAGTCGACGCCATGCGCTCGCTGCTGTCGACGGTCCACTTCAACGGCGTCGTGGTCATCGGTGAGGGCGAGAAGGACGAGGCTCCAATGCTGTACAACGGCGAGCGGGTCGGTGACGGCAGCGGACCTGAATGCGACGTCGCCGTGGACCCCATTGATGGTACCCGCCTGGCGGCCCTGGGCATCAACAACGCCATCGCAGTCCTCGCCGTCGCCGAGCGCGGCACCATGTTTGATCCGTCGGCTGTCTTTTACATGGAGAAACTCGTGACCGGTCCCGAGGCAGCCGACATGGTTGACCTGCGCCTCCCGGTCAAGCAGAACCTGCACCTGATCGCCAAGGCCAAGGGCAAGTCGGTCAACCAGGTCACGGTGATGATCCTCGACCGCGACCGCCACCGTCCCCTGGTCGACGAGATCCGTGCCGCCGGTGCGCGCACCAAGTTCATCATGGACGGCGACGTCGCCGGGGCCATCGCTGCCGCCCGCGAGGGCACCGACGTAGACGCCCTGATGGGGATCGGTGGCACCCCGGAGGGAATCGTCGCGGCCTGCGCCATCAAATCCCTGGGCGGTGTCATCCAGGGCAGGCTGTGGCCCACCAGCGACGAGGAAAAGCAGAAAGCGATCGACGCCGGCCACGATCTCGACCGGGTGATGTCCACCTCCGACCTGGTCACTAGCGACAACTGCTACTTCGCGGCGACCGGCATCACCGACGGCGACCTGGTCCGCGGGGTGCGTTACAACAAGGGCACCGTGCGCACCCAGTCCATCGTGATGAGGTCCAAGTCCGGGACCATCCGCGTGGTTGACGGCGAGCACCAGGCCCACAAATGGGAAAGCTATGCCCGCCTGAAGTAGCCCGCCTGACATAGCGGTGCACGAAGCGCTGCACAGAGGTCGCCGAAGGTGGCCCGCGATCAACGCTAGGGTTGGGTGCATGACCCTTACTGTTGTGCAGTGCACCGACGAGTCCCGCTGGGACGCCGCCGTCAACGCCTTGCGGGGGCACCCCCAGCAGCTCTGGGGCTGGGGCAAAACCAAGGCCTCCCACGGCTGGAGCGTCGACCGGGTCCTGGTCCAGGACGATGGCGTCCTCGTGGGCTGCGCGCAGGTGCTACTCCGGAAGCTGCCCTTGCCGTTCCGTGCGTTGGCCTACTGTCCGCGCGGTCCCCACACCGCATCCGGGCGCGAGGCCGAGGTGCTGCGGGCGCTTGAGGTTTACGTCCGCCAGGCACACCGCGCGGTGGCGTTGAGCATTGAACCGGACTGGGAAACAACCACCGCCGCGGTGTCGGCGCTCGCCCCCGCCGGGTGGCGCAGCACCGGGAACACCATCCTGATTGGCCGGACCCTCATCCTCGACCTCACCCACACCGAGGACGAGCTGCTGGCCGAGATGAGCAAAAAGCACCGCCAGTACATCAGGAAATCCGGTCGGGAGGACCTCGATTACCGCGAGGTGACCCGTTCCGAGCTGACCCAATGTCTTGGAGTGTACCGGCAGACGGCTGAGCGGGCCGGGTTCGGCATCCACGAGGACCGCTACTACCTGGACATCTTCGACAATCTCGGCGCTGCGTCGCCGGTGTTCGCCGCGTTCAAGGGCGACGACGTCGTCGCGTTCCTGTGGCTGTCGACCAGTGCTCACACGGTCTTCGAGCTCTATGGCGGAATGACCGCCGAGGGCGAACAGCTACGGGCCAACTACGCCTTGAAGTGGCTGGCCGTCCAAGCGATGAAGGAACGCGGCGCAGTGCGCTACGACTTCAATGGGCTACTGAACGACGGCGTCTCGAAGTTCAAGATGGGCTGGGCAAAACACGAAAACCAGTTGGCTGGCACCTGGGATAAACCCCTCTCGCCGCTGTACCCGCTGTATTCCCGCGCCATGCCCCTGGCCCGCGACGGGCTGAGGTTCGCCCAGAACACTGTCGCGAAGCTGAGGTCGAAGGTGCCCGGGCGGTCCTAGGTCAGCTGGCGCTGACCCGTCCACCCTCAACGCTCCACCGCATGTCCAGCCGCACATTTTCGAGCAGACGGCGGTCATGCGAGACCAGGAGCAGGGCGCCGTCGTAGTTCTCCAGCGCCTCTTCCAGCTGCTCAATCGCAGGCAGGTCGAGGTGGTTGGTCGGCTCGTCAAGCACCAGCAGGTTCACTCCCCGGACCTGCAAAAGTGCCAGCGCGGCGCGGGTGCGCTCGCCGGGGGAGAGGCTGCCCACCGGCCCGCTGACCTGATCGGCTTTGAGCCCAAACTTGGCGAGCAATGTGCGGACCTCGGCCCGGTTCAGGCTGGGCACCAGCGCCTCGAATGAATCACCGAGCGGTTCGGTCTCCGCAAACACGCCGCGGGCCTGATCGATTTCCCCGACGGCGACACTTGCGCCGAGCCCCGCCCCGCCGTCGTCGGGCACCAACTGGCCCAGCAGCAGGGCGAGCAGGGTGGACTTCCCCGCGCCGTTAGGTCCGGTAATCCCGATCCGGTCACCTGCGTTGACCTGCAGGGACACCGGGCCGAGCGTGAAAGCGCCCCGCCTGACCGTCGCCCCGTTCAGGGTAGCGACCACCGAACTGGACCTCGGGGCGGCGCCGATGCTGAACTGGAGTTGCCATTCCTTGCGCGGTTCGGCAACCTCATCGAGGCGTGAAATCCGCGACTCCATCTGTCTGACCTTCTGCGCCTGCTTCTCGGAGGATTCCATGCTGGCCCGGCGCCGGATCTTGTCATTGTCGGGAGCCTTTTTCATCGCATTCCTGACACCCTGGGAGCTCCACTCCCGCTGGGTCCGGGCACGGCCGACCAGATCCGCTTTCTTGTCGGCAAACTCCTCGTACGCCTCCCGGGCATGGCGCTTCGCCACAGCCCGCTCCTCGAGGAACGCGTCATACCCGCCGTCGTACACGGCAACGCTGCGCTGCGCCAGATCGAGTTCCACCACCGTAGTGATGCAGCGGGCCAGGAACTCGCGGTCGTGCGACACCAGGACGACGCCGCCGCGCAGGCTCCGCACAAACTCCTCAAGACGGTCCAGACCGGCCAGATCGAGGTCATTGGTGGGCTCATCCAGCAGGACGATATCGAACCGGCTCAGCAGCAGCGCGGCGAGGGCAACCCTGGCCGCCTGGCCGCCCGACAGCCCGGTCATCGCGGTGTCCAGGCCCAGCGTCAGCCCGAGTTCAGCCAGGACGGGCGGGATACGGTCGACAAGATCGGCTGCCCCGCACGCCATCCAGTGGTCCAGCGCCGTCCCATAGGCGTCGTTGGCGGCGCTGGTGCCTGAGGCCAGCGCTTCGGCTGCGGCCTCCATCGCCGCGGTGGCCGCGGTCGTCCCCGTGTGGCGGCCGAGGTAGCCCTCGATCGTCTCGTCGGGCAGCCGGTCCTGTTCCTGCGGTAGCCAGCCGACAAACGCGTCGGCGGGGGTGGTGGTCACGGAGCCGCCCAGCGGAGTATCGGCGCCGGCGAGGAGCCTGAGCAGGGTCGACTTGCCAGCACCGTTGGCGCCAACGACGCCGACGACGTCGCCCGGCGCCACGGTCAGGTTCAAGCCGGAGAAGAGGGTGCGGTGGGCGTGACCTCCAGAGAGGTCCTTCGCCACGAGGGAAGCAGTCACCCGTCTATCTTAGGGAAACCCGGCGGAGGCACGGACCACCGGTGTGACCCGCCGGTGTGAGGCAAAGCAGTGGCGGGGGTGAGTGTCGGCCGCAGAGTGGTGGCCAAGGTGGAAACACGTGGTTGGGCAACCACTCATTTGCGGGCCAGCTACTTTTCTGGGCCGGGACGCCGGAGGGCCGGGACGCCGGAACGCCGGGCCGGGGCGTGCCGCCTGGGGGTCAGCCGGCGAGGGTTACCGCGAACGCGAGGGCGCCGTCGTCGTCCTGGTCGGACTCGGGGCCGGTACCGGCGGCAAGCTTGACCATGACTGGGGCCTCATTGGCTGGAACGAAGGCGCTGCAGCCGCGCGGCACCAGGAGGTCGCCGCGGGGAGAGTCGAGGACGATGCTGCCGGCGACGGCAAGGACTAGGACCGGCCCGTTCTGGGCCAACGGTACGTCGGACGACGCCATCGACCCCGATCCGGAGCGCAGCTCGAGGCGCTGCAGGGCGAACTCGTCGAAGGGCGGGCAGTACAGTTCTTGGCCTAGCCCGGTGTGGCGTGCCGCGACCGCCGGCACTGTCACCGCCTCGAAAGTCACCGTATTCACCAGTTCCGGCACGTCGATGTGCTTGGGTGTGAGCCCGCCACGCAGCACATTGTCCGACGACGCCATCACCTCAATCCCCAGACCACTCAGATAGGCGTGGATGATCCCGGCGGGCAGGTAGATGGCCTGGCCCGGACTCAACGACACCCGGTTCAACAACAGGGACACCAGCACCCCGGGATCGGCGGGGTAATGCTCGGTCAACTCGCGGACCGTCGCCGCCTCTGGACCAGGTGCGGTCGCGAGGGTTGCGGCAACCAGCTCCGCCGCCTGCGCCGCAGCTTCCCCACCGGTCAGCAGGCGGGTGAAGGCGCCACGCAGTGCCGCGCGCGGGTCTGAATCACGGAGGTCAGCCACGACGTCGGTCAGCAGTTGGGGGACACTGGCTCCCGAGGCCTGGACAGCCGCTACCAGCTGCTCAAACACCGCCGCCGCTTCGGGTGCCGGCCGGAAACCGCACAACGCTTCGAACGTGGTGAGCGCGAAGATCATTTCCGGCTTGTGGGACCCGTCACGGTAATTCCGGTGGGGAGCATCAGCGGGAAGCCCGGCAGCGTTTTCGGCGTCGAACCCTGCCCTTGCCTGGGAGCTGCTCGGATGCACCTGCAGGGACAGCGGCGCTGCGGCAGCGAGTACCTTGAGCAGGAACGGCAGCCGTGCACCGAAGTGCTGTACCGCTGAGGCACCGAGCGTCCGCACCGGATCGGAGGCGATCAGGTGGTCGAGGTTTACGCGGGTGCCGTCGTCGAGCACGGCCCGCGACGGGGAGTCCGGGTGGGCGCCCATCCACAGTTCTGCTTCGGGGCCGCCGGAGGGAACCCGGCCGAGAAGTTCGGCAATCGCGGTTTCGGATCCCCAGGCGTAGGGCCGCAGGGTGTTCTCCAGCAGATACATGGGACTCGTTTCCTTAGGCGGGACTGCATTCACCGTTGTTATCCAACACGGTGCTCAACGTTGCGATGTCTCCGATGGTAGCCAACTGCTGAAGGTACTCTTCGGTGATCTCAGGCTCGGTCACCTGCCCTGGGACGGTGCCGGGTAGCGGCGTCGGCTGGAAAACCTGCACCATGGCTGGCTCGTCCAAAACAGCGGAAGCTGGCGCTGCAGCGGCGGATTCAGGGCCGGTGGTTTCGGCGAGCGTCTGCCGCACCTTGGCGTGGATCTCCTCGAACACCGGATAGGTGACGAAGTTGTCGGCGGGAGTGCCGAAATCGGGTGGACCGATGGTCAGGCGACGGGTTTCGTGATCCTTGGCTTTCAACGCAAGATCCACGAAACTTCCCAGCTGGTCCAGCGGAATATCAGTTTCGACGATATCGGCGCCAGCGCTGGCCAGGTCCTGGAACCGGGTCAGCACGGTGGCGGGGTCCAGCTGGGCGATCATTGCCTGCTGCACGCACTGCTGTCGGGCAATCCGGTGGTAGTCGGTAACGAACTCGCGTGACCGTGCGTACCAGAGCGCCTGGTAGCCGTCGAGTGTCTGGACCCCGGGGGCGATCCATCCGGACGGTGGATAGTGTCGGATGGGGTCGGTCCCAGGAATCTCTGCGGCGGTGATGGGAACCCACCCACCGGCGTCGATAGTGATCCCACCCATGGCGTCGATCACCTGGGAAAAGCCTTCCATGTCCACGAGGATGTAGGCCTGAACTTCAAGACCCAGGATGCCGCCCGCGGCGTCCATCATGGCCTCCGCCCCCGGGTCATCCGAGTCCGGGTAGAGGTCGGGATGGTCCTGGGCGACGACCGGGTAGAGACTGTTCACGATGCATTCGTCGCCGCAGTTGTACCCCTCAGGGTAGACCTCCCATAGGGGTGAATCTTCGGTGAACGGTGCGTTCTGGAAGTTCCGCGGAATGCTGAACGTCACAGCCGCGCCGGTTGCCGCGTCGACGCTGATCACCGAGATGCTGTCGGGTCGTCGCCCGGTGCGGTCTTCCCCGGCGTCGCCGCCCATGAGCAGGAAGTTGTACCGCCCATCCACGGGTTCAAACGCTGGGCCGGTCTGGAAAATCGAGCCGAAGGTGCCGCGGCTGACGTTGAGCAGATAGGCGCCGTAGGCGAGGGACCCGCTGGTGACCACCATGAGGGTGACCAGCGCCCCGGCGACCACCGGGCGCATTGACCGCTCCAGCAGGGGCGGTTTGATGATGCGCAGGCTGTTAAGGAACAGAAGGGCCCAGGACGCGGCGAGCACCAACAGCACAATAATGAGCACCAGCGACCACCACTGGTGGGTCACCAGACCCACCAGCACGCTGCGGTTGGTGAAGGCGACGACGGCGGCTACCGCAATGGCCAGCCAGGCGCTGAACGTCACGAGCAGAGCGCGCCGGCCCAGGCGGCGATCGCCGGCAACAATCTGCGCCGAGCCGGGCAGCACCAGGGTCAGCAGCAGGAGGACGAAGGCGCGCTTGGTGCGGATCTTTGGGGTAGCCGACTGCGGGTAACGAACCGGGTCAGTCAACAACCACTGCCCCTCTGGGCGGGGGATATGGCTCATACGCTGCTCCCCCCGGGGGTGGCCGCTTGGGCACGAAGAGAGGCGCCCTTCTGCACAGCGCTTTCCCGCAGACTCACAGCGAAGTCGAGGAGGTCACCGTGAAGGCGTTCGGCGAGGGTGCCCTCGCCGGCAGCGAGCATCCGCACCGCGAGGAGCCCCGCGTTGCGTGCGCCTCCAATGGAGACTGCGGCGACCGGAACGCCGGCGGGCATCTGGACGATGGACAGCAGGGAGTCCATGCCATCGAGGTAATTTAGCGGCACCGGTACGCCGATGACGGGCAGGGTAGTGACGGAGGCCAGCATTCCGGGGAGGTGCGCGGCTCCGCCGGCACCCGCGATGATGACGCGTAGCCCCCGCGCCTGGGCCTGCTGGCCATATTCGATCATCTCGGTGGGCATCCGGTGCGCTGAGACGACGTCGGCTTCGAAGGGGACCCCAAACTCCGTCAGCGCCTGGGCCGCTGCTTCCATGACGGGCCAGTCCGAGTCGGACCCCATCACTAGTCCTACCAGTGGGTGGTTCACGCGTTGTCCTTCCGGAGCTCTGTGCCGTTGTGCCCATCACGAAGGATGGCAGCAGTTCGTTCCGCCCGGTCACGGACGGTGTCAAGACTTTCGCCGGTCAGGGCTACGGCGGTGACGTGCCCAATTTTGCGGCCCGGACGCACATCCTTGCCGTAGGCGTGGATCTTCGCTTCGGGTTCGGCGGCCAGCGCCGTCGGATAGGCACTAAAAAGGTCGGCGTTGGCGCCGCCAAGATAGTTCTTCATCACTGTCACTGTTCCGAGCATGGCGGTGCTGCCTAGCGGCAGGTCGAGGATTGCGCGCAGGTGCTGCTCGAACTGGCCCGTCACCGAGCCGTCCATGGTCCAGTGACCTGAATTGTGGGGCCGCATGGCCAACTCGTTGATCAGGTAGCCTGGCTCGGTGTCGGGCGTCTGGAACAGTTCGACGGCCATCACGCCGGTGACCCCGAGCTGGTCGGCGATCCTGAGTGCGGCGTTGCCAATCGACGCCGCAAGCTCCGTGGGGAGGTCAGCGGCGGGCGCGATCACCTCGTCGCACACCCCGTCAACTTGGATGGAGTGCACCACCGGCCAGGCGCGGGTGGCGCCTGACGGAGTGCGAGCCACCAGGGCCGAAAGTTCGCGGCTAAATCGAACTTTAGCCTCGGCGAGCAGGGGGCTGCCCTGGAACCAGGGGGCGGCGCGTGCCGCGTCGGCTTGAGTCTCGAGCATCATCACTCCCTTACCGTCGTATCCGCCGCGGGGGGTCTTCAACACGATCGGCCAGCCGATCCTGTTGCCAAACGCGCGCAGTTCCCCGATCGTCGAGACCTCAGCCCATTCCGGGTTCGGCAGGCCCAGCCGATCAATGGCGCGGCGCATGACAATCTTGTCCTGCGCGTGTGCCAGTGCCTCTGGAGGTGGCTGCACATTGACGCCGTCCGCCTGCAGCGCCCTAAGGAGGTCGCCGGGCACGTGCTCGTGGTCGAAGGTCAGCACATCAACGCCTCGGGCAAACGCGCGCAGGTCGTCCAGGTTGCGGTAGTCGCCCACCGTTGACGAGGCAACAGCCGCCACCGCCGACACCTTGGGGCCTTCGGCGAGGACGCGGAGGGTGAAGCCGAGCTGGACAGCGGGGGAGGCCATCATGCGAGCCAGTTGGCCGCCGCCAATCACACCGATTACAGGAAAAGTCACGTACTCAGGGTACCTACTGCCCGGCGGTGCGCTGGCATGCTGTGCCTGCGCCGGGCGGTTTCTAGGAAACTCCCATGCTGGGCAGCTAAAATGTCTCACTGGTCGTTATGCACGGAGCATGGTGGCACTACATTCGGGGTTGCACGTCCGCAATCACGGTGAATTCGGACAGGCAACCGGACCGCGGAGGGTCATGTTTTCCACGATGGCAGAGCGCATCAGAGGCCTGGCCTCCCTGTTTTGGCGCGAGGTCGCCAAGTTCGGTGCCGTCGGCGGTGTCGCCTTCGTCATCGACAACGGGTTGTTCTGGTATCTGATCCACGGGCCCATGTCTGACAGCGAGGTGAAGGCGAGATTCGTCTCGGCGTCGGTAGCGACGGTTTTCGCCTGGATAGCCAACCGCTACTGGACTTTCAGGCGCCGTCGGCAGCCGAACCCGGTCCGCGAACTTGGCATGTTCGTGCTCATCAACCTCATCGGAATGGGGATCGCCGCAGGGTGCGTGTGGATCGCCAAATATCCAATGGACATCACTGACCGGCCCACACTGTTTTTCGCTGGAATCGTCGGCACGGTGCTCGCGACGGTCCTACGTTTCGTCGCCTACCGGTTCTGGGTGTTCAATGCCGAGCTGGACGAGGATCCGGCGTTCAGCCACGACCGGGAACTGTTCGGCCACCCCGACTCCCGAGCCGACGAGGGCCCAGTCACCGCGTCAACTGGAGCGCAGGCAGGACCCAGGCTGGCCGGCTCGCTGGACCCCGCTACGACCGAACCTACGCTCCCACGCGATCAGTAACCCGTTCGCTGGCCACCAGCTGCGCTGATAAGGCAACACTCGGGTGGGCGACAATCAGGGTCCCCCCGGTATTCCAGGCATGCACTGCCGCCGCGAGGGTGGTCTCAAGCGCCAGCTCCGCAGAAACCAGCAGCACGCCGCCCGCAGTCCACCCGCAGGCGGCAGCGCGGTCAAAAAGCACCGCCATGCTGAGGTCTCCACTTTCTTGCTCCACCGCCGGACGGGAAGCATCGGCTGGCGGTAGGTCGAAGAACTCATCCCCATAGCTACGCACCTCCGCGGCGTAATCAACTGCACCGGCGGGGAGGATGCCCGACCATTTGAGGTCGAGCGCGCCCAGAGCCACCAACACCATAAGTTGGGACGGGTCAGCAGCGGTCGCGGTAGCCGCTGAGCTGACCACAATGTCCGCTGTCCGGCCGGATCCCGACGCACCATCAACCGGGACTGCCCCAACCTGCCAGCAAGCCAACGCCCACACCAGGGTCTTCCAATGACCGGGCAGTTCCAGCGCAACCCGGGTGCCCGGTCTCGCATCCAGTTCCTCGACCAGCAGGTTGGAGGTCTTGGCAACCCAGTTGTCGAGGACGCGGCCGGACAGTTCAATCCGCTCGCTCTCCGGCCCGTACCAGATCAGGCGGGGTTCCGATGGGCTCAGGGTGCGGAGCTGATTCATGAGTTGGGGGACTGCGGTTAATGGATCCATGACCGGTTGATGCCTTCCAGATGACTTTAATTTGCTGCCGATTTTGGTGAAGAATCCCAATGCAGGGGATTCGCCCGCGTCACAGGGGACACGCCGCCGCCGTGGTGAGAAACTCTCAGCGTGGCGTGAACGGGTTCCCTGGAAATTACTCTATAAGATTCCCCCCAGCGCTTGACTGAACACGTATTACACGCGTGTAATTAGATATCGGAAAGTTCCAGCACACCGGATACTTGGGCCGCATTGCCTCTCGCAAACATCTTTTGCTCAGCAGTCGTGCCTGAATCCACCACAGCAGCTGCTGGAGCGGCAACACCGGGAGGGCTGACATGGGACAGGTAAAGAAGGTCCACGACCGCACAACCATCGAGGCACAGGCGTCTGCCCGCTACGGATCACGCGGCGTTCCGAGCGACTGGTTCGTTGATCCGGCTGACCCGGACGCCGCCGAACGGTACCGGCAGAGCACCGAAAGCTCGTTAGAGGAACAAGCCACCGCTTTCCTCACTACCCATGAGGCACTGGCCGACCTCCCCGCGGAGGCAGTCGAGTCGACTCCTTCCGCACTATTGACGCCCGAGCGCGTTTCGTCGCCGGCCAGGCAAGTGCCCGGGCGCAGCGATCAGACGGTGTGGATTGGTCTGCCTGGTATCGGCCAGGACTTCGACGACGAAGGTGAGCTCGGCTGGCAGGCCGATTCGCTCTGCGCGCAGACCGACCCCGAAGCGTTCTTCCCTGAGAAGGGCGGTTCAACCCGCGACGCCAAGAAGGTCTGCGGCGCCTGCAATGTGCGCTCGCAGTGCCTTGAGTATGCCCTCGCCAACGACGAGCGTTTCGGCATCTGGGGCGGGCTGTCCGAGCGCGAGCGGCGCCGGCTACGAAAGCGAGCGGTCTAATTCTCCAGCACCCCCGGGTCACGGCCGTTGTGGTAGCCCACAACGGCTCTGCTTTTCTTTCAGCAACTCTCGCCGCGCTCCGCGCCCAGCAGCACCAGCCCAACCTGATGATTGGTGTCGACGCCGGGTCCACTGACGACTCAGCGTCGATCCTGCAGTTGGAGCTACCCGTCGGCAGTCCAGTGGTTGGGTCTGCCTCACGCGCCGGGTTCGGCGCAGCAGCGCGTGTGGGCCTCGCCGAAATTCCCGCACGAAACCGGCCCACCGGGGAGGACACCGCCCACGAGTGGATCTGGTTGCTCCACGATGATTCGGCGCCCGAACCCAACGCCCTCGACGAACTCCTCCTCGCCGTCGAACGCGCTCCCTCCGTCACCGTCGCCGGGTCAAAGCAGGTGGAGTGGGATAACCGCCGAAAGGTGGTCGACGTCGGCCTGTCCATCAGCCGATGGGCCGAACGGCTAACGCTCATCGACGTCGACGAACTCGATCAGGGCCAGTACGACTCGCGCAGCGACGTCTTCGCCGTCAACTCCGCGGGCATGCTGATCCGCCGCGACGTGTGGGACGCCCTCGAGGGATTCGATCCTGCGCTTCCCGGCACCGGTGACGACGTCGACTTCTGCTGGCGCAACCGGCTGGCCGGGCACCGCGTCGTGGTGGTGCCGAGTGCCGTCGTGCGGCACGCTGGCCCACGCACACGCCCCACGGCTGCCCAGCGCGCCGCCCGGAAGGCCGAGGTTTACCTTCGGCTGAAACACGCGACGCTGTGGAAGGTGCCCTTCCTGGCCGTGGGCGCAGTGATCGGCGGCTTTGGCCGACTCGTGCTGGGGCTGCTCGCCAAGGACCCCGGCTACGGCTTTAGCCAGCTCGTTGCCAGCATCGCCGCAGTACTGCGTCCGGTGGACCTGTTCAAGTCCCGGCGCCGGGCCGTCGCCACCAGGAAACGTCCACGCAGCGTAGTCCGCGCGCTGCGGACGCCGCGCCGCGAGGTCTGGTCCCACCGGCGGTCGGTGCTTGACGCGTTCTCCGCTGAGGGCCACCTCAGCGACTCGGCGATTGCCGATGAGCAGAGCGCCTATATCCCATCCGGCGACGCCGCCGAAGATTTCAGTTCCCTCGCCGCGCCATCGCGCACCTGGGTGGGACTCGGTGCTGTGGCGGGGGGTCTGGCCCTCACCGCAGTCTCACTGATCGGGCTTTACCGGTTTGTTGGAGCGCCAGCCCTGGCCGGTGGGTCGCTGCTACCGGTGTCCGCGAGCATGGTGGACATCTGGGCCAACGCGTCAACCTGGTGGATCACCCTCGGGTCGGGGATGCCCGGCCACGGTGATCCGTTCGGGTACGTGCTCTGGCTACTGGCCGCGCTCGGGCTGGGCAACGGCAACGCGGTACTGGTTACCCTTACCCTCCTCGCGCTGCCCCTGGCCGGACAGTCCGCGTGGTTCGCCGCCGGGGCGCTGACCCGGAGCCGGGGACTACGGTTCTGGAGTGCCTTCTTCTGGGCCGCAGTGCCGACCCTTCAGGTAGCCCTGGGCAGCGGCCGACTCGGCGCCCTCCTTGCCCACGTGCTACTACCGCTGGCAGGCCTGGCCCTGCTGCGTGCGGTTGGCGCGGCGAGGGCGCCCCAGCTGGGACCCCAGCGTCAGGCCGGCGCCAGCGCATTCCCGGCGGACGTGTCCATGCCTTCCGGCGAGCACCACCACGACGAGGCGCATCACCGCCGTCGACCTGTCGACCTGATGCTCAAGCCAGGAATCAACGGTGTACCGAGCTGGACCGCCGCCGCAACGGCGGGTCTTCTGCTCGCAGTGATTACTGCTGGAGCGCCGTCTCTGCTTCCCCTGCTTGTGGTGGCAGTGCTCGGCGCGATGTTGCTCCTCCGCCGCCGGGCCAAAACGTTGTGGTGGTCACTCCTTCCCCCGCTGGCCCTGTTTATTCCCTTTATCGGCTCGACTGCCGATCGGCTACGCGCCGTCCTTGCGGACCCTGGCGTCCCGGTCCCCTTCGTGGGCGCCGAACTGTGGCAGCAGATGCTGGGCTATCCGGTAGCCTTCGATCCGATGGCGCCCCTCGCTGCCCTCCCGTTCCTTCCCGACGGTCCGTGGGCCTTGGCTGCCGCGGTGCTGGTGGGTGGGCCCGCCATTCTTCTGGCCGCCGCTGCCCTGTTCATCCCGGGCCGAGGCACCGCGATGGCCCGAGGACTGTGGCTACTGGGCCTCACCGCGCTGCTGCTCGCCACAGCGTTGTCCTTCGTAACGGTTGCGGTGGGATCCTCAGCGCTGATCACACCGTTCACCGGACCCCTGGTGTCAGTGCTCATGCTGGCGATCGCCGGCGCAGCAGTCATTGGTGGCGACAAGGCCCTTGCCGTCCACCGTGCACGCGCCGCAGATCAGGCCCGCACCGCTACCCGCGCACTGACTGACGGCTCCGCTTCTCGACGGCGGAGCCGCCCCGCCCTGGTGGCTGCCGCCGTCGTCCTGGGGATCGGTCCGGCCGTCAGCCTTGGTCTGTGGGCGGTCCCCTCTCCCGCCGATATCGCGGGCCCGCCGGCCGCAACCGCCGCAGCAACGGATCCGGCCGCAGCGCAGATTCCCGGCACCCGGTTCGGCACCGACCTCCTCCTCGCGCCGAGCGCCGAACGCACCCTCCCCGCCACCGCCGCCGACCGCGGAAACAGCCCGGAACGCACCAAATCGCTGGTCATGAACGTCGACGGCGACAACAATGTCAGTGCTGCCCTGATGCGCAACGGCGGAACGACGCTCGACCAGCTGTCGCAGATCTACTCAGCCAGTGGCCTTTACGGTCCGCTGGGTTCGGCTGAGGTGCGTAACGATGACGAAGCTACCGCAGCTATCCGCAGCACCGTCGCAGTGATCGTCGCCGGCACGGGTTACGACCCGCGGGAGGAACTGGGACAGCTGGGCGTCGGATTCGTTGTACTGCAGCAATCCGACTCTGCCGCCGAGGTCCTCGCGGCACAGATCGACGCGGTGCCAGGGCTCGTGGCGGTAGGCAACACCACGTCAGGATGGCTGTGGCGAGTCGTCCCGACCACCACCACGGAGGGCGCTGCCAACGCCGACGACGACGCGGGTACTGTCGACGCTGCCGCCGAAGGTATTGCGGCGGGCGCCCGCGCTCGGATTGTCGATCCTGACGGGACCACTGCCACGGTGCTCGAATCCGAGTCGATCAATGTTGGCGCAGACCTTCCGGCCGGGACTGCCGAACGCAGCCTCGTTCTCGCCGAACGGGCCGACGCCGGCTGGCAGGCTACGCTTGACGGGCGTGCCCTGGAGCCCGCGCCATCCGGCTGGTCCCAGGCCTTCGTCCTGCCACCCGATGGCGGTAGCCTCGAGGTCCGTTACATGACGGCCTGGGAGCCCTGGGCGGCGATTGGTTCGGCCATCATCATTGGACTCACTGTCATGCTGGCCATCCCCATGCCATCGCGGGCCCGTTTCGTGAGGGCCTATCCCGGTCGCCGCGGTCAGCCAGCAGTGCTGATTCCACCGCCCACTGTCGAAACAGTCGGAACAAACGAGACGGACAGCCCGGCGGACATCGTCAGCGACCGTCCACCTCACCCATCTCCGGCTGACCCCTCTCCGGTGGACCCACCAACCGACCTGACACCACCCAACGAATCGATCCTCAGTGGAAGGGGCAGATCATGACTGAACCACAAGCTGAAGAAACGCCCACCGCGCGGCCCAGAACCAAACGACGGCCGACCTCAGCGCTCCGTCGGGTAGTGGGCATCGGAGCCGGGGTTCTCCTGATTGGTGCCAGCGGCACCGTCGTGACGGGCACCGCCCTTCTGAAGCCGACGGAAGCGTCAGCGCAGTTCCCCATTCCGGTGGCCGGGGTGCCAGCGGGCGACTACACCGCCGTGTGTCCGGCCGCGCCACGCCTGCTGGAGAGCGACGCAGCCCTCGCCGACCCAGAATTCAGTCCAGTGTCCGAGACCGCGAGCACCACGGTCAGTGCCATGGTGCTCGGTAGCCTTGGTGGCACGTTGCCTGGCAGTGCGTTGACCCCCCTCGGTGGCGCCGAGCCGCTGGCCACCATCGCCACAGACGAAGCCGGCGACGACCCGGCTCCCGAATCGGTGAGCAACGAGGATGGCCTGACCACCCGGGCTGCCGGGGTGCTTGAGGACCAGTCAATCGATGGGTCAAGCGTCTTTTCAGCCCAGCCCGTGGGTGGCCTGCCTGCCACCTCCGGCGCGGTTTTCAGCTACAGCGCCACCGACGGCGATCTGGGCGGTCTTGCTGTCGGCCACTGCACCGCGCCGGGCAGCGACTTCTGGATCCTCGGAACGTCCACCACGGTGGGAGCGACAGCGGTCCTCAACCTCTCCAACCCGTCAGGAACGCCAGCCACCGTAGACCTTGAGCTGCACGGGACCAACGGACCCATCGAAGCCGGCGGAACCAGAGGATTGCTGATCGCGCCCGGCGGCACGGAGTCGATTGTGCTGGCAGGTCTCGCCACCGATCAGGACCAGCTGGCCGTTCGGGTGTTGAGCGACGGCGGGCGGGTCACCGGGAGTATCCAGCAGAGTGTGCTGCGCGAACTCACACCCGGGGGTGTGGAGCTCCTCCAACCAGCCGCACCCGCATCGAGCACCCAGGTCATTCCCGGAGTGCGGGTCCAGGACAAGGACATTGCCGACGAGGTCAGCGCCCAGGATGGCTACGAGACGGCCGTTCCAGCCGTCCAGGTAGTGGTGCCGGGCAGCACTGGCGCAGTGCTCAATGTCAGGGTGTACGGTTCGGGTGGCGAGGTGGACCTTCCCGACGGGGGAGTGCTCACCGCCGCCGCTGGCACAGTAACAGGCGTGTCACTGGATACCCTTCCCGCCGGTGACTACACGGTCGAAATCGCCTCCGATGTTCTCATTTCGGCGTCGGCACGGGTGAACCGTGGCACCGAAGCCGGGGAGTCGGTCGATTTCGGTTTCGCGCCCTCCGGTGTCCGGTTGGGCAATACCCAGGTGGCGGTGTTCCCGGGCGGGTCACGAGGCGCCCTCACGTTCGGGGCACCCTCAGGCCGGTCCGAGGTTCAGCTGACCCCGGTGGCAGGGGACGGGACACTGCAGAGCGAACAGGCGGTCAGCGTGGCAGGCGGAACCACTGTCACAGTGGCCGCCGCGGACCTTGGTGACGACGTGGTGGCGGTCCTGATTGGGGCCTCGGGGGACCCTGTCTACGGGGCGCAGGTGCACCAGATTGACAGCAACCCTGGCATTTCGGTGACCTCACTGCCTCCCGGCAGCGCCGGACAATCGAGCGTAGCGGTCAACCTGGGGTACTGATCGTCCCCCCCCCCCGAGCCCCTGAGCCCGGTCAGGCCCGGGACCGACCGTAGGCAGGATCAACAGCCTCCGGGGCCATCCCCAGCAGCTCGGCAGTCTGTTCCACCACGACATCGTGAACCAGTTCATTGGGTGGAATGAAACCGCCGGCAGCAAGCTCCACCAGATGCCGGTAGATGATAATGGTGGGCGGCCGGTTCGGCGCCCCCGGGATTGATGTGCCAAGCACTCCACGCAGCGACTCGGCGGTCATGGTCTCAAGGTTGGCGGGGATATCCTGCACCACCATTTGAAGATCGAGAATGCGCTCACCCCACAGGCGTTCCAGCCGCTGAGCCGATTCCATTACCCAATCGTCGAACCGCTCAGCCCTGCTGCGCGAGCCGGGAAGATGAGAAGGTATTATTGGGCCGCGAAGACCGCGGCCGTGCCTGTTCCTCCGGCGGCGGCTGTAGCGTGGGCCAGGAGGGGCGCTCCCCGCGCCAGCAGCCGGGTCGGTCAGCCGCACCGAAAATGTTGAACTGTCCCGCATGTATTGACTCTAAACCCATTGGCACCTGTTGGTACCCATTGCAAGGTCTCCACGCCCGACGGTGCACGGCTGCACGCCCGACGGTGCACGGCTGCACGCCCGACGGTGCACGGCTGCAGGCCCGACGGCGCGCGGGCCCGGCTCGTGATCCCCGCTCTCCAGCGCCCGAGCCGGTAGGGTGATCAGTCGTGGGATCCCTTCGAACTTGTTCGCGCTCAGCCTGTCAGCGCGCCGCCGTCGCGACGCTCACCTTCGTGTACTCCGATTCCACCGCAGTGCTCGGTCCGCTGGCGACTTACGCGGAACCCCATTGTTACGATCTGTGTACCACCCATGCGGAGCGGCTCACCGTGCCGAGGGGGTGGGAGGTGGTGCGACTGGCGCTGCCGTCAACGCCGCCCGCACCGCATCCCGACGACCTCGTCGCCCTGGTCAACGCGGTCCGGGAGGCAGCCACCGATCGCGGCCAGGACACCGGCCCAGCGGTGCGGGGCAGCAAAGGATCACTCGAACCGCCTGCCAACGCCGGCGGTGCGCGCCGAGGGCACCTGCGCATCCTCCGCGAACAATAGGCCACCCGGACCGCCGCCGGAACAAACCGCAGTTCTGTCAGCACCCGCGCCCGCGATAGTCTTGGTTCATGAGCCCTTTATCACCCGATCTGCTCGCCGTGCTCCGCTGCCCCGTGACCGGCTCAAGGCTGGCCCAGGAGGGAGAATTCCTGGTCTCCGCGGTGACCGATAGCACAGGAAATCCGGTGCACTACAGCATCGACGAAGGCATCCCCGTGCTCCTCCGCCCCGAACTACTTGTAGCAGCCACAGAGGCCGGCTCCGACGAGCACGATGGGCCGGCCGCTAACTAGTCCTCAGTGCAGCACCAACGAACAGGAATGCGCCACACCATGACCTTTGACTATAAAGTTGCCGATCTCTCCCTCGCCGAAGCGGGACGCCACCAGATTCGCCTGGCCGAACATGAAATGCCCGGCCTGATGAAGCTGCGCCAGGAATTCGGTGCGAGCCAGCCCCTCAAGGGCGCTCGTATCGCCGGATCACTGCACATGACGGTCCAGACTGCCGTGCTGATCGAAACCCTCACCGCCCTCGGCGCCGAGGTGCGGTGGGCCTCCTGCAACATCTTCTCCACCCAGGACGAAGCGGCAGCTGCCATCGTCGTTGGCTCTGGCACGGCGGACCATCCCGCCGGCGTCCCCGTCTTCGCGTGGAAGAACGAAACCCTCGAGGAATACTGGTGGACCACCACCCAGATCCTCAGCTGGCCCGGTGAGCAGGGCCCAAACATGATCCTTGACGACGGCGGCGACGCCACCCTCCTGGTGCACAAAGGAGTGGAATTCGAAGCCGCCGGCGACGTGCCGGCCGGACCAGCCGAAGACGACATCGACTACTCCCACGAATTCTCGGTGGTCCTCGACGTCCTGCGCGGCACACTCGCCGAGGATCCCCAGAAGTGGACCCGGATCGCCAAAGACATCAAGGGGGTCACCGAAGAGACGACCACCGGCGTCATGCGGCTCTACCAGCTGGCGCAGCAGGGCAAGCTCCTGTTCCCGGCCATCAACGTGAACGACTCCGTCACCAAATCGAAGTTCGACAATAAGTACGGCATCCGCCACTCCCTGCCCGACGGTCTCAACCGGGCAACCGACGTCCTCATCGGCGGCAAAGTGGTTGTGGTGTGCGGCTACGGGGACGTCGGAAAGGGTGCGGCCGAGGCGCTTCGCGGCCAGGGCGGCCGCGTCATCGTCACCGAGATCGATCCGATCTGTGCACTTCAGGCGGCCATGGACGGGTACCAGGTCGCTCGCCTCGAAACGGTTCTGGCGCAGGGTGATATTTTCATCACCACCACCGGCAACAAGGACGTCATCATGGCGCACCACATGGCCGGGATGAAGCACCAGGCCATCGTGGGCAACATCGGCCACTTCGACAACGAAATCGACATTGCCGGCCTTGCGAAGACCCAGGGGATCCGCAAGGTGGAAATCAAGCCTCAGGTTCACGAATGGGTCTTCGCCGCCGACGAGTCAACCGGCGCGGCCGAGCACTCGATCATCATGCTGTCCGAGGGCCGCCTGCTGAACCTGGGCAACGCTACCGGGCACCCGTCCTTCGTGATGAGCAATTCGTTCGCCAACCAGACCATCGCCCAGATTGAACTGTTCACCAAGTGGATGCAGAACGACCTCGACGGAAATCGTGAGTACGCCAACCAGGTGTACGTCCTGCCGAAGATCCTCGACGAAAAGGTGGCCCGGCTGCACCTCGACGCGATCGGTGTGGAGCTCACCGAGCTCACCAAGAATCAGGCCGAGTACCTGGACATCGAGGCGTCGGGTCCCTACAAGTCCGATCACTACCGGTACTAGACACCCCTGTCGACGTGCCTGCCACGTCGACATGAGCAACAACGGCCACCCCACACCGTAATATCGGTTGTGGGGTGGTTATTTTTTCGGCAGGATGTGGGCAGATGGAACGTCAGCAGGGGATGGGCAATAGCCGAAAAGGCTGGGTTGTCGGCGGGGTCGCGGTTGCCGGTGCCCTGATAGCGGCCGGGACGGCAGTCGCCGTCGCGCCGAATTGGGCTGGCACCACGGGCGCACCCACAGCAACATCATCGCCCTCCAGTGGTGCAACGGCGGAGTCGGCGACCCCGCCAGCACCATCCTCACCCACCACTGCGGCCACCTTTGATTTTGGAGCAAGTCCCGCGGACAACACCGAAAGTGTCAATCCCGTGACAGTGCCCGAGGTCCGGGCCAACGATGCAGTGATCGAGAGCGTCACGCTGCGCGCCGCGGACGGCGGTGAGCCGATGGAAGGGGCGCTCAGCAAGGGTGATTCCGTCTGGACGGCCACCGAACGGCTTGACTTCGCCACCGCCTACGATTTTGAGTTCGTCCTGGCCGACGCTAACGGGAACACCGCGACCGAGTCTCAGAGTTTCACCACAGTGATGCCGGCCAACGAGGCCGCCGCGGCCATGTATCCGTTGGCTGGGTCGACGGTGGGGACCGGCCAACCTATCGAGATCAACTTCAGCGAACCGGTCATCAACCGCGATGACGTGGAATCAGCCATCACCATCACCAGCTCCAGCGGCCAGGTCGGCGCCTTCCACTGGCTCAGCGACACAAAGGTGCGGTACCGCGCCGAAGATTTCTGGGCGCCGAACAGCACTATCACCGTCGATCTGCAGTTGTTTGGGGTGGACTTCGGCAACCAGATGATCGGTAACTTCGACGACGAAAGGGTGGTTAAAACCCACGGCACCCGGCTCGCCGTCGTCGACAATGACACCAAAATGATGGATGTTTACATCGATGGTGCCCTGACCCGAAGCTTCCCGATCACGCTGGGAACGGAGGAATGGCCCTCGACCACCGGCTATCACGTGGTGATGGAGCAGTACAAATCCACTAAGTTCACCGCCGAGTCGATTGGTCTCCAGCCCGGCGACGAGGCCTACTACGAGCCCACCGTGGTGAAGAACGCGAGCCGCATCTCCAATGGCGGCGCGTTTGTCCACGAGGCGTTGCCTGCTGCGCAGGTGGCGTTGGGCAACATCAACGTCTCCCACGGCTGCATCGGCATGTCTCCCGAGGGTGCCAAGTACTTCTACGACACCTTCGGTCCCGGCGACGTCGTCGAAATCAAGAACACCGGATACGGTCCCATGTTCATCTGGGATGGCTTCGGCGACTGGAACACTCCTTGGAACGAGTACAGCAACCAGTAGCCGCAGCCCTGGTTACAGCCGGGGCGGCAGGTTGTTTTTGGCTGGGGTCGTCACTGGCTGAAGGGGAGTCGGTGCAACCGTTCGGCACTTCTGGCGGTGCGCTCCCGCTGGCGCGTGAGCCGGCCCAGGTCCCGTTCGCGCCGCCGGGCCAGGACAGCATTGAGGAAGTCCTCGGGATGGGTGCCAGGTGGTGGGGCCGGAGCGACAAAGGCCGACACCTCGGTTGCCAGCTCGGTTGCCAATGTCGCGCGGGCCACCGTGGTCAGGCGGGGTGCCTGGCCGATGAAGGCGGCCACCCGCCGGGCCAGAGAATCGGGGAGTTGCAGCAGGTCGGCTGTCTCCAGCCAGGGCGCAAGATGCGGGGGAGCGACGGCCAGGGTGCGGGGCTTTTCGACCACCCGCTCATGCATTGAGTAGGTTCCCGCCAACAGGTCGCCCAACCGCTTGGACCGTTCGTTGAAGACGGCCACCAGGAAGGCCAGCGACCCCACCAACAAGTAGATTTCGAGGACCCCCAGCATCCCGCGAATAAAGGCATGCCGGAAGCGGATGGCACCGCCGTCGTCGCGCACAATCCGCAGTCCCATCACCAGCCGCCCCAGGGACTTGCCGCGGGTGAGCGTCTCCACGGTCACCGGGACCACCAGCACCACCAGAATGAGAAGGATCAGCACCAGCGCCTGGCTCAACGCCGGGTCCAGGGGTCCAGCGAGGGTGCCGCTGACCGCGAGGATGATCGCCAGAACCAGGATTGCCTGGGCGACGATATCGATGAGCAGGCTGATACTGCGGGCGCCGAACGATGCAGGCCGTAGTTCAAGGACGACCGCCTCACCTGTCACAACCGAACTCATTGCACATCTCCCTGATCGAACGACCCCGGTGTCGGGCAGGCCTCGTGGCCCCCGTCCTCTGAAGTTTATCGGCCACCGCCCGGCTAAGCTGAAAGGGTGGACGTCGATGCATTCGTTGAGGTGAACCGCCCGAACTGGGAGCGGCTTGATGGGCTAGTGCGGCTGCGGAAGCTTTCGGGCGCCGAAGCCGACGAACTGCTGGTCCTCTATCAGCGTACGTCCACCCACCTGTCGATGATCCGGTCGATTGCCCCGGAGAGCGCGCTGTCCGGGGTCCTGTCGATGCGGTTGTCCCGGGCCCGGACCCGGTTTACCGGCGCGCGCTCCAACTTTATGGAGGATGTGGCGGGGTTCTTCGTCATTTCCCTCCCTGCGGCTTTCTACCGGGTGCGGTGGCTGACCGTCGTCGTCGGCGTCCTATTCGTCGGTCTCGCCTGGCTGTACGGGGCCTGGGTGGCGGGGACCCCCGGTGTCATCGCGGCGATGGGCGGCGATGAGTTCGCTGAGCAGTATGTGCAGGAGGACTTCGTCAACTACTACTTTGAGAATCCTGCAGCGTCCTTCGCGGGGCTGGTCTGGACGAACAACGCGTGGATTGCCCTACAGGCCGTCGCCTTTGGCGTCACCGGGATCTGGGCGCCGTGGATCCTGTACCAGAATGCGCAGGGCATCGGCATGGCCGGCGGGACGATGGCCGCCTATGGCGAACTCGACACCTTCTTCATCTACATCCTGCCGCACGGGTTCATGGAGCTCACCGCCATCTTCATTTCGGCCGCAGCGGGGTTGAGGCTCTTTTGGGCCTGGGTTTCCCCTGGTGCGCGGACTCGCGCGAACGCGCTGGCCGAGGAAGGGCGTTCGCTGATCACCGTCGCGCTCGGACTGGTACTTGTGCTCTTCATTTCCGGGTTGGTGGAAGGGTTCGTCACTCCTAGCCCGCTACCGGCCTGGTTGCGGATCAGTATCGGGTTTCTCGTGTTCGCCGCGTACTGGGCCTACACCTTGCTGCTGGGCCGCCGGGCGGTCAACGCCGGGTACACAGGGGATCTCTCAAGCGTTGACCGGGGCGAAACAGCGCGCACTGCGTGATTCGTTGTGTGGTGTATCCGGCTGTCGTGTGAAGCGCTCGAGTTCGCTGGTCCGACGTCGGACCGGCCTCCGGCGGTTACCTGGCGTGCGGCGGTACGCTCGAGGGTAAGTACTTGAGCAATTTCTAGGAGAAAACCCAGTGGCTGAAAACGACGAGACCGAGCAGCGTACGGGCGCTGCGCCAGCCGAGGAGACGCCCTCCGGTGCCTCTCGCCTGCAGACCGAATCCGCCGGCGGAGCGGTTACCCAACCCGCCGGCGGTGCTGCCGAGCCCGCTATCGCTCAGCGGAGTTCCCTGCCGATGCGCAAGGCCAGCACGATGCCGGACCTCAGTCGCTTTGACGCAACCCGCCGGAGCGATCCTGCCAGCGGGACGGTTCCCGCTGGAACTGCCGGGAGCGCGACCGCTGAACCGGGAGTGTCTGAACCGGCAGTGTCTGGTGCACCAGCAGCAGAGGCCTTTGTAGCTGAACCGGCAGCGTCAGCTGCCCCCTCCGCCGCGACTTCCGGGTCCGGCGCGTCGGATGCTGATCAGTCCACCGGGACGCCCGCCGCAGCCGACCCTGCCGTTCCCGACCCCCCCGCAGCCGCGGCTACTGCAGCTACTGCCAGGGCGACTACCACTGCCAGTGCCGCTGCTGCTGCCGGCTCCGGCTCCGGCCGCCGCGCGGCCGGCGAGCCACCGGCATCCCCTTCGCCGCACGATCCTGCTCCCGACACGGCTGCACTATCGGCCCGGCCCTCCGAGGAGGAGGCAAGGCGCCGGGCCGTCGAACGGGATGAAGCGTTCACGGGAAAGCCCGTTCTGGCGCGGGTCTTCCAGGTGCTCATCGCGGTGTTCTTCCCCATCATGCTGCTCGCGGCCGCAATCCGGGCGGTCACCTCGCCGCTTTTCCTCTGGGTCGAATATCACCGCCCGGGGTTCCCGGCCGACAGCTTCGGGTTCAGCACGGATGACAGGATGACCTACGGGTCCTACACGGTCGATTACATCCTCAACTGGGCGTCGCCCCGCTATCTCGGCGACCTTGTCAACGCTGATGGCGACCAGCTTTTCCTGGACAGCGAAGTGGGGCACATGCTCGACGTGAAGCTGGTCCTGGTGATCAGCTTCGCCGTCGCGCTTGCGATGCTGGTCTTCACCCTTGCTGCCTGCTGGCATCTCGCCCGCACCTATCCCGGTGGGGTCCGTAGGGCGCTGTTTGCCGGAGCCCTGACGACGCTGGTGCTGATGGTTGCCCTGACGGTGACGGCAATCTTCGGGTGGCAGACCTTCTTCACCCAGGTGCACGCAGTCTTCTTCGCCGATGGGACCTGGACTTTCCGTACCGACGACACCTTGATCCGTCTCTTCCCCGAGCAGTTCTGGACTGATGCCGCGATTACTGTTGCGGTGCTCGTCGTCATCGTGACAGTGCTGACCCTGGTACTGACCTGGCCGACAAAACGCCGTCGGGAGAAGTCCCGGCTCGCCGATGACGCGGCGCGGCAGCGTCGCCTGGATTCGCTGGCGCTTTAGCCTGCATCACCTCCGCGATATCACCGGCGCAACCCCATTCGCCGATCCGCGAGGTATGGCGGGTTAGCGACTGGCTAGGTCAATACAGCTAGGTCACCAGATCTAGCCTCTCGGGGAGGCGTAGAGGTCCGCGAGTTCCTGGCGCAGTTCAGCCAGCACCGCCGAGCGCTTGAGCTTGAGAGTGGGGGTGAGGTAGCCGGACTCGGGGCCGAAGTCCTGGTCGAGCACAGCGAACTTGCGGATCTGCTCCGCGGCGGACACGTGCGAGTTGACCTCGTCCACGGCGGCCTGCAGTTCCGTCCGGACGCCAGCATGGCCCGCGGCCTCGGCGATAGTCAGCCTACCCAGCCCAGTTTCGGTTCCCCAGGATGTAACGGCTTCGGGATCGAGGGTCAGGAAGGCGCCAATAAACGGCTTACCGTCCCCGACCACCACCGCGTGGGCCACCAGCCGATGTTCGCGGAGTTTTTCCTCAAGGGGTCCCGGTGCAACGTTTTTCCCTGCCGCAGTTACCAGCAGATCCTTCTTGCGGCCGGTAATAGTCAGGAAGCCGTCCTCATCCAGCGATCCGAGGTCGCCGGTGCGGAAATACCCGTCAGCGGTAAAGGCCTCTCTGTTGGCTTGAGTGTTATTGTGGTATCCCTTGAACACGCCGACGCCCTTGATCTGCACTTCGCCGTCGGCGTCCACCCTGATGCGGGTTCCCGGCATCGGGATGCCCACGCTGCCGACCCGGGTCAAGGCAACGGTGTTGGCTGTGCACGGCGCGGTGCTCTCGGTCAGACCGTAACCTTCCTGGACCTGGATCCCCGCCCCCCGGAAAAAGTGCGCAAGATGTGCACTCAGGGGGCTCGCGCCCGACACTGTGTATGTCACTTCGCCGCCGAAAACAGCCCGCAGTTTGGGATAGAGCACCTTGTTGAAGAGGGCATGCCGCGCTTTCAACAGCATTCCGGCCCCGTGGCCTCCGTGGGCAGCCGCGTCCAGCGCCTGGGAGTAGGCAACGGCCGTCGTTGAACCTAGTTCAAAGATCCGTCCCTTGTTTGCATCTCTGGCCTTCTGCTCAGCGGTCGCATAGATCTTCTCGAAGATGCGGGGCACCACCAGCAAGAAGGTCGGCCGATAGGTGCCCAGATCCGCCAGCAGGTCGGCGGCGTTGGACGTGTGCCCAAGTTTGACGCCACCGGCCAGGCACACCACTTGGACTGCGCGTGCCAGGACGTGCGCGAGCGGAAGGAACATGAGCGTCCGGGCGTCCTTCTCGCGGAGCAGTTCCGGCAGGAACTCAAGGGTGTTGACGGCGAAGAGGGCGAAGTTTCCGTGGGTGATTTCGCACCCCTTGGGCGGTCCCGTGGTGCCCGAGGTGTAGACGAGGGATGCGACGTCGTCGAGTGATCGGCTGGCACGCGCTGCCTCAAGTGCATGATCCTCAATAGCTGAACCCTCGGACACGAGGGCGGCGAAGGTGTCTCCGCCGTCGTCGTAATTCATCAGGTACAACCGATTGTCAGTATCGGCGCCACCCAAAGCACGCTCGACCACCTCAGCTTTGGCTGCGTCCTCGACAAAGATGAGGCCCGCCGCCGAATCCTCGAGAATCCAGGCCACCTGCGTTGCAGACGAGGTCTCGTAAATGGGCACCGTCACCGCACCGGCAAACCAGATAGCCAGGTCGGTCAGGGTCCATTCGTACCGGGTCTTGGACATGACGGCGACGGCGTCGCCGGGCTGGACGCCGCGCGCGATCAAGCCCTTCGCCAGGGCCTGCACCTGCGTGAGGAACTCGGCAGCGGTGATGTCGTGCCACTCGCCCGCCCGTTTCACAGCGTAGAGCGCCCCACCCGGCGATCTCTGGTGCTGCTCCAGCAGCAGGTCAGTGACGTTGGTGTCCGACGGCAGATTCACAAGGAGTTCGGTGGTTGATTCGCGCATAGAGACAGGGTCTCACCTATTGGTATGGTGCGTCACGTGACGCGGCATCAGATCCAGCTGGGCATCCACATGCGGAGCCGCCACTGGTCGTAGGGGATCAGCTCAGCCGTCCAGACCGGGAGGAAAAAGGCGGAGAGCAGCACTGCCGCAGCGACAAACAAGCCCACCAGGACCAGGCCCAGGCGCCGCCGTCGCGGTCGGTCCTGGGGGCGGCCCAGCACCAAGCCCAGGCAGTAGGTCAGGGCAAGGATCAGGAACGGCTGGAACGCGATGGCGTAGAAGAAAAATGTGGTGCGTTCGGGGTACAGAAACCATGGCAGATACCCGGCGGCAACACCGCCGAGGATAGCCCCGGCACGCCAGTCCCGGCGCCCCACCCAGAAGAACACTAGCACGATGAGCGCGATCGCGGCCGACCACCAGATCAGTGGGTTGCCAACCGAGGTGATGGCCCGGGAGCAGGCGTCCACAGCACAACCCTGGTCGGCCCCGAGCTCGCCCTTGTAGTAGAAGGACACCGGGCGCCCCATGGCCAGCCACGACCAGGGCGTGGATTCGTAAGGATGCTCGGAGCCGAGGCCTTCGTGGAAGGTGTAGGCGGCGCGGTGATAGTCGGCCAGCGACCTGATCGACGCCGGTAGCCACTCCCACGCTGGCGCTGGATGGTCGGCCGCCCACTGCCGGTTGTAGGCGTCGGAGGAGAGGAACCAGCCGGTCCACGTCGCCAGGTAGGTCAATGCTGCGAGCGGAACCACGGTCACGAAGGCCTGGAGGCCATCCCGCAGGACAGCCCCGGTGATCCAGTGTTGCACTCCGACAACCCGCCGGGCATTCATGTCCCAGAGCACGGTCATCAGGCCAAACAAGGCGACATACGGGATGGCTGACCACTTGGTCCCCACGGCAAGACCGAGACTGATCCCTGCGACGATCCGCCACGGCCGGTACCCGAGCCACGGCCCGTACAGCAGGTCTGCGGCCGACGGCTTGACCCCATCTGGGGCCAGCGCTGCCAGGGCAGGGAGCTTCGCCGAAAGGTTCAGCCTTGCCCGGTCCCGATCCAGCAGTAGCGCACCGAACGCGACCACGAGCCAGAACATCAGGAACACGTCAAGCAACGAGGTGCGCGAATGCACCAGATGGTGACCGTCGACGGCGGTTAGTAGACCCGCCGCGGCGCCGAGGATCGGGGATCCAAACAGCCGCTGCGCGATTAATGCAATCAGCAGGATCGACAGTGTGCCGACCAATGCCGCCGAAAAACGCCAGCCGAAGGCGTTGTCGGAGCCGAAGGCGAGCATTCCCAGGGCAATCATCCACTTGCCCACCGGCGGGTGGACCACATAGTCGGGGGTGCCCAGGATGACGCCGGTGTTGCCGCTGTTGAAGTTGGCGTCGGGTTCTTCCGGCCACTCCCGCTCGTACCCGGACAGCAGGTACGAGTAGGCGTCCTTGACATAGTAGGTCTCATCGAAGACCAGGGTGTCCGGTTCGCCCAGCCGGACAAATCGCAGCACTCCACCGATTAGCATCATGGCGACCGGCAGCAGCCAGGCGAGGATTCCCAGCGGCAGGCGTTCTCCGAGCAGGCGACGCCGCAACACGACGGCGTCGTACGCGGTGCGCGGGGTGTAGACCCAGCCACGCGCCGCCGGGGCCCCGGCGGCCGGCGGGGGGGAAACGGCGGTATGACTCACCCTGCTTATGTTACTGCCAGTGCATGATCGCGCCGGGGCGGGGCAGGTGTCTGGCGGGGCTACGCTGGGATAGTGATCAACACCGGGAATGAAGCGGACTCCGACGATGCGACCCACGACGACGGCGACGCCCATCTGGAGTTAGACGACGGCGGCCCGGAGCAGGAGTTCGAGACAGCGGCCGACGGTGCCGCGGGGAGTCCCGACGGCGGACGGATCATCCTTGCCGCAACTCCGATCGGCAATGCAGCAGACGCGTCGGCGCGTCTGGTGTCGCTGCTGCAGACCGCTGATCTGGTGGCGGCCGAGGACACCCGTCGGTTGCAGCGGCTCCTCAGGGCACTGGAGATCAGGGTGCAGGGACAAATTGTCAGCTATCACGAGCACAACGAGGCCATCAGGACGGCCGACCTGCTGAAGGAGGTGAAGAGTGGGAAGACCTTGCTGATGGTCACCGATGCCGGGATGCCGTCCGTATCCGACCCGGGGTACCGACTGGTGGAGGCGGCGATCGCCGGCGGTGTTGACGTGACCATGGCGCCCGGACCATCGGCGGTGCTGACCGCGCTGGCCCTGTCAGGGCTTCCGACCGACAGGTTCTGCTTCGAAGGCTTCCTGCCGCGCAAAACGGGCGAGCGGAACTCGCGCCTCGGTGAGCTGGCCGCCGAACGGCGCACCATGGTGTTCTTCGAGGCCCCCCACCGGCTTGAGGTGATGTTGCGGTCGTTGCACCAGGTCTTTGGACCGGACCGCCCGGCGGCCGTGGCCCGGGAGCTGACCAAACGGTACGAGCAGGTACTCAGGGGTCCACTCGCTGACCTCCTGGAATGGGCTGAAACTACCGAGGTCAGGGGCGAGATCGCCGTCGTCGTCGGCGGTGCACCGCCCGCTGCGCCAGCTAAACCAGAGGACCGGGTGGCGGCCGTTGCCGCCCTCGTCGACCAGGGCATCCGGCTGAAGGACGCGGTGGCGGCTGTTGCTGAGGAGTCGCGGATCAGCAAGCGGGAACTGTACTCCGCGGTGATCGCCGCCCGCTGACACACCGCCCGAACTGCGGGCGGCTATTGTGCACCAGGACAGCGGTCGGCGGGTGGTGCCGTGCAGGCTGGCATGGACAGGCCTCCAGCTGCGGGTCTAGCGTGGTGCTGGGCGGCTAGTGCCGCAGTGATACATTCCATCCCGAAGAACCTCTTGGAGGCACCGACTATGGCAGTTACCACCCAGCGTGAGCAGGAACTTTTGGCTCAGGTTCCCACCGGGTTGCTGATCGGCGGAAGCTGGCGGGACGCCTCAACCGGCAAGACCTTCGATATCGAGGATCCGGCGACCGGGAAAACCCTGCTGACGATCGCCGATGCCAGCCCAGCCGACGGGATGGCTGCGCTCGACGCCGCCGCAGCCGCACAGGACAGCTGGGCGCGCACCCCGCCCCGCGAGCGGGGCGAGATCCTGCGGCGTGCCTTCGACCTGGTGACTGCCCGGGCCGAGGATTTCGCGCTGCTGATGACCATGGAAATGGGCAAGCCGCTCGCCGAGGCTCGGGGTGAGGTGACCTACGGTGCCGAATTTTTGCGCTGGTTCTCCGAGGAAGCGGTCCGCGCTACGGGCCGGTACTCCACCTCACCCGATGGCAAGACCCGCATCCTGGTCAACAAGAAGCCTGTCGGCCCCTGCCTGTTGATCACGCCGTGGAACTTCCCGCTGGCCATGGCGACGCGCAAGATCGCCCCAGCCATCGCCGCCGGTTGCACAATGGTTCTTAAACCGGCCAACCTGACGCCGCTGACGTCGTCGTTGTTCGCCTCCGTCCTGGAAGAGGCCGGTCTCCCCGCCGGCGTGCTGAACGTCGTCCACACCTCCGACGCACAGGGGGTCACCGGGCCACTGATTGAGGACCCGCGTCTGCGCAAGCTGTCTTTCACCGGATCGACGCCGGTGGGACGGAACCTCCTGGCGGCGGCGGCCCAGAACGTGCTGCGGACGTCAATGGAATTGGGCGGCAACGCGCCGTTCGTCGTCTTCGCGGACGCCGACATCGACGCCGCGGTGGCGGGAGCCATGCTCGCGAAGCTCCGCAACATGGGTGAGGCCTGCACCGCGGCCAACCGGTTCATCATCCACGAATCGGTCGCTGCAAAGTTCGCCGAAAAGTTCGCAGCGAAAATGATGAAACTCGAGACGACCCGCGGCACCGAGAACGGGTCAACGCTTGGCCCGCTGATTGATGAGAAGAGCCGCACCAAGGTTCACGAGCTGGTCACGTCAGCGGTCGACGACGGCGCGACGGTGGTGGTGGGCGGGGAGCCGGTGGCTGGCCCCGGCTACTTCTACCAGGCGACGGTGCTGACCGACGTCGCCCCCGGATCGCGGATCCTGCAGGAGGAGATCTTCGGCCCTGTCGCGCCAATCACCACCTTCGATACTGAGGACGAGGCAGTCCGGCTCGCCAACGACACCGAGTACGGGCTGGTCGCCTACGTCTTCACCCGCGACCTCAACCGGGGCCTGCGCATCGGTGAACGCCTCGATGTCGGGATGCTGGGTCTTAACGCTGGCGTGGTATCGAACGCCGCAGCTCCGTTTGGCGGGGTCAAGCAGTCGGGGCTCGGCCGTGAAGGCGGTTCGGAGGGAATCGACGAGTACCTTTACACCCAGTATGTCGGGATCGCCGACCCTACTGCTTCCTGACGGATAGCAGAATCACAGCCAGGGCCAGACCCGCTTCCTGCCCGCTAGTGAACGGGGCAGGAAGCGGGCCCTGATCCTGGCTGACCGGCTACTGGTGTGGCGGAGCGACTGGGAAACCATGCCGACATCCTCCCAGCGGCCTGCAGCACGCCCGCCCGCTCCGCCTGGCACGCGCAGTTCGGGGTCTGAATATTCTGCCGCCTCATACGCGGAGCGAAGCCGCGCCAGTGCCGCCGCCGAGGCAGTATCGAACCCCGTCGCCGCAGCAAGGCGGGTGGCGAAGGTCCGGGGGGTGTCGGTAGGCAGTGCCGGCTGGTCGTAGTCGGCAGCGAGATCGGTGGTCTCTGACCAGGCGATCGTCGCAGCACCCGGCGCCCCTTGCGCCGCAGCGAACCTGCGACGGCGGCTCCGGCTCCGCAGCGTGCGCAGCAGCAGCGGCACGAAGAGCAGGAGCACAGCCCCGGCCAGCACCCCGGTGATCAGGGCCGAGGTTTCCCTGGCCTGTTCGGGGTCCGCCCCGCCCTGCGGTTCCTCGGCACCCGTCCCGGGAACCGGTGCGCCAGGGTCGGCAAGTGGGTTGCCACCGGGCGTCAGGTCGTCGGGGTTCTGCTCCGGCGCGCCCGGGGCAAAGGCGGTCTGAGCGTAGTCGGGCACTACCCCACGCGAGGGGGTAGGTTCGAACTTCACCCAGCCGACGCCGTCGAAATAGAGTTCAGGCCAGGCGTGGGCATCCTGGGACGTGACAGAGAACTCGGTGAGCTCCTGGCCCTCGGGGCCCTCCTCCGAATCGCCGGTTGGGTCGCCGGGCGCGTAGCCAACGGCGACCCGGCTGGGGATCCCCGCCACCCGGGCCATCACAGCCATGGCGCCGGCATAGTGGACGCAGTAGCCGGACCGTGATTCGAGGAAGCGGGCGACGACGTCGAGGCTGCTGCCGTCATAGCCGCCCTCCACGGGGGCGTCGACCGAGTACGTGAAGTCGGGTCCCCGAAGATGATCCTGGATCGCCAGGGCCTGCTCATAGGGGTTGGCAATATTGGCCGTGAGCGCCTCGGCAGTGTCCCTGATAATCCCGGGGGTGGTGTCCGGCAATTCCAGGAACTGGGCGTCGACGGCGCCGTCGGGAACCGGCCCAATAGCCTGGAGCCGCTCACGGGTCAGCTCGGGGCCGGCGCTGATCACCTCATACCGTTGCTGGGCGGTTGACCCGTTGTCGGTGGCAATAACGCTGTGATTGAGCGGATCCCAGGACCAGCGGCCGGAGAGGTTGGTGAAACCCACCGGGGCGTAGGGAGCCAGGAGCCAGGGGCTGGTGAACGAGTCAGTGGTGATCCGGGTCGTCGTCACTACACCGGATACGATCGAGGCGCGCACTTCCTGGGTTCCCATGTCCTGAACGCCGGGCTCCCTGAGATTGTACCGTTGGTCCGGTTCCCACCGCTGCCCGCCGAAGTCCTCAAGGGTGACGGCCCGCAGGTACAAAGCCTCGGGAGAATCGGTGGCGTAGGTGATCCTGCCGAAACCGTTCGGGTTCCGGAGGTCGTTTCCCAGGGTCACCACAGGGTTCAACCCGGTGGCGGTGCCCCACAGGTTTATCCTCGCACCCTGCGGGAAGGCGCCAACGTTGAATCCCGGGACGGCCAGGGGAATCACCACGGTCACCACCAGCGCCGCAGCGCCGATGGACACTGCGCGGACCAGCCTGCCACCCGAGGCGTCCCGAGTCCCGCTGGTCGCCTGGCTGTCTCGCCATTGGCCGCACCCGAGGATTACAAGGTATCCGAGGACCGTTGCAACGAAACCTGGGACACCAACACTCTGCGGGAGCACGACGGCAGGAATTACCAGCACGGCGAACAGTGCCAGCCCGCTGGTCGCGGGCAGCCGAAGGGTGGTGGCAAGGGTATCGGCGAGGATGGCGATCAGACCGATTCCGGCGCAGACCACCATGAAAATGCCGGTTCCGGGCAGCACCGGCGCCACCTGCGACACGACAGTGTTCTCCGCATGATTCAACAGGATGGTCAGCCGGCCAGCCGATCCCTCTCCGGGGAACACCCCGAGCACGCTGTGAGCCGGGAAGAACTGCCACACCACCGACCCCACCAGGGCGACGAACCCTGCCGCCGGAACCAGCAGGCCGGGGAGGCGAACACTGCGCGCAGCACCCATCACCACTAGCACGCACCCAACAGTGAATGCGACGGGGTTCAGCCAGGTCCAGCCCAGCACCACCGAGTTCAGGTTCAGCGACGTTAACATCACGGCTGCGAACACTGCCGCAGTCGACACCCAGTGCCGCTGGTCTGTGCGCAGCCGTGTAGGGGGTGGCGGCTCACGGTGTTGGGTCGACGATGGGCTGGGACGGGGCAGGGTGGAGGTCACAGCCGTCCTCCAGCGGCGACCGGTGGTGAATTGACAGTGGTTTTGGTCGTGGACGTACTGGCGCCGCCGGGGGAGTCGAAGTAGGTCCATGCTGCCCTCAGGTCAGCGGAGGGGGAGACCGCCACAGCGTGCCAGCCAGCTGCGCGCAATATTTCCATCACTGAGTGCAGGTCCTGGGGGCGGTCGGCGACGAGGATCGCGAACGAGGTGGACCCATACTCGGCGGCTCCGGCCAGATCCCTGGCCTCGCTCGCAGTAATGGCCCCCAGAACCGCGAGGAGGGGGCCCCGGAGTTTGTACGTGGCGAGTTTGTCCATCATTGGGTCACCGAAGGGCGCGTTTCGTGTGGGCGGGGGAGCAGCCGCCGTTCCGGGTCGCGGCAGGCGCCGGGATGGTGTCCGTTTCGTGGGATCCGGGCGGAGTTCCAGCGCAGCCAACCCTTCGCCAACATTGTGGATCCCTGTCATCCCGGTGTGTTCCTCATCCTCCGGCCATGGAGCAGAAACCGAGGACTGTAGCGCCGGCGCTCCGGTTTCATCAACAAATCGCAGGGCATAGTTGCGCTCCAGCAGGTGGGACGTCATGGACATCGCGGCGATTACCGCCCACTCAAAGCCGGGGGAGGACAGCAGCGACGTTCCCTCCTCGTCCCGGTCGGCCCCGAAAGCTCCGGAGAGCGCCGAGCTGTACCTGGCCTGCCGTCGGTCGAGGATCAGGGTTGCCTCGGGGGTGGTCACCGACTCTTCCTGGCGGACCATCAGCTCGTTATGGCGGGCGGTAGCAGCCCAGTGCACCCTGCGCATCGGATCGCCCGGCCGGTACTCACGGGTCATCACATCGTCGTCGCTCGGGTTGGCGTTGCGGCGGGTGACCGCGAATCCGTCCGCGCCACGGGCCCCGGTCAGGGGCGAAGGCGGCAGGTCAAGGGGCGCGGGGGTGACCACCAGCCGGTCCGTACCGCCCAGCGTGTGACGGGAAGTACCCAGCCCGAAGGGGTCAGTGAAGGCCGCGGTGACCGGGCCGACGTCGTATACGCCACGGCTGGAGGACCGCAGCCGGTACTCGTAGTGGCTGGTGCCGCGGGTGGGATGCCGGGACGGGAAGTGGAACTCGGGTGAATCCCCGAACCGGGAGGGAAGCAGTTCGCGCATCACCACGCTGCCGCTCACCGGCCCGCTGGCGGCGACCGACAGGGTGACAGTGGAGGTGAAGCCGGTCTCCAGAGTTTGCGGCGCGAATTTTCTTCCCACGGTGAACCGCGGTTTGATCAGCCGTAACATCAGCACGGACAGCAGCGGCAGGCACAGCAGGAGCACCCCGACATACAGCAGGTCCCGGCGGCCGAGGAACTGGGCAAACAGGAGCGCCACGACGCCGGTGATCACCAGTCCCCACCCGCGTGGGGTGAGGATCCGGGACGGTAACCTGGCCAGCAGCCGCATGAGGTGGGCCTAGGCGCGCAGGTAGGAGTTGGTCGCAGCGCGTTCCACTGGAACCTTCGACAGGATACCCGCGACCACCGACTGGGGGGTTTCCCCCGAGCTCTGGGCCTTGCGGTCCAGGATCAGCCGGTGGGACAGGACCGCTTCGGCGACCGAGGCGACGTCGTCGGGCAGGACGAAGTCCCTGCTCTCCAACGCGGCGCCAGCCTTGGCGGCCCGCAGCAGCTGCAGTAACGCCCGGGGGCTGGCACCGAGTCGCAGCTGGTGGTGCCCGCGGGTCGCGTGGCCGATGGCGACCGTATATTCGCGCACCGCTGGCGACACGTAGACCCGCTGCACCTGTTCCATCATCGCCGCAACGTCGGTGACGTTCGCGACCGGGCGGACCGCGTCCAGCGGCGAGACGGACTGGTGGGTCTGCAGCATCTCCAGTTCGGCGGTGCGGTCCGGGTATCCCATGGAGATCCGGGCCATGAACCGGTCTCGTTGCGCCTCGGGCAGGGGGTAGGTTCCCTCCATCTCGATCGGGTTCTGGGTGGCCACCACCATGAAGGGTTCCGCCAGCCGGTGGGTGCCGCCGTCGACGGTGACCTGATGCTCCTCCATGCATTCCAGGAGAGCTGACTGGGTCTTCGCGGAGGCGCGGTTGATCTCATCACCGATCACGATGTTGGCGAAGACGGGTCCGCGTCGGAACTCAAACCGGTGGGTGTCCTGGTTGTAGATCGACACCCCCGACACATCCGAGGGCAGCAGATCCGGGGTGAACTGGATGCGGTTCACAGTGCAGTCAATGGTGCGGGCAAGGGTTTTCGCGAGCAGGGTCTTCCCCACCCCCGGTACATCCTCCACCAACAGGTGGCCCTGGGCCAGGAGAACGGTCAAGGCCAGCCGGGCGGCTTCGGGTTTGCCGTCGATGACCGTGTTGATGGATCCCAGAATCCGTCGGGCCGTCTCATCGAACCGCTCACCGGACATCGCCGACCTTCCGCCCTCGGTGGGGGAGTCCTCGGGCTCGGTCCTGCTGTTGGGTGAGGCGTACTGGTTGGTGGAATCCATGCGAACCTTCCGCGAACACTGCACGCCGGTGTGCAGCTGAGTCGGTCAGCCCTGGTCGGATACGTCCACGGCTAGTTTGTCCGTGGGGCACGCAGCAACTGCTTTCCTACAGATTACTAGGACAACTTGCTGTCGTGGGGATAAGTTCCGCTGCCGATGTGCAGGTGGCTAGGGTTGAGTCATGCCTGATACAGCCACCCCCGCGGCGTACCGTCCAGCCCCGCGCACTACCTTTCCCGATACCGTTCCCACTGATACCGTTCCTGACGGCGATGCCCAGGCTGCGGGCGGACGCCAGGATAAGCGGCACTACCCTCCTGCCCCCGAGCCGCTGCCCGTTCCGGTGATCGATAACCACACCCACCTCGACTTCCGGAGCGGTTTGCCGCTGGTCAGTGTGGCCGCAGCCCTCGATGCGGCTGAAGCTGTGGGGGTCTGCGGCGCGGTCCAGGTGGGGTGTGACCTTGAGTCGTCGCGGTTCACCGTCGAGGCTGTTACCCGGGAGCCCCGGCTGCTGGGGGCGGTGGCGATTCATCCCAATGACGCTCCGCTGCTTGCCGAGCATGGGGGCCTTGAGGCTGCGCTCGCCGAGATTGAACGGTTGGCCGCGCATCCGCGGGTCCGCGCGATCGGGGAAACCGGGCTCGACTACTATCGGACGCCCGCCGAGGGGATCGACAGCCAGCACTACTCCTTCCGACGGCACCTCGATATCGCCAAACGGTTGGGGCTGGCCCTCCAAATTCATGACCGGGACGCGCACGACGACGTCGTCTCCACCCTCTGTAGCGAGGGTGCACCGGAGCGGGTGGTGTTTCACTGTTTCTCCGGCGACGCCGCCCTGGCGCGGATCTGCAACGACGCCGGGTGGTATATGTCCTTTGCCGGAACGGTGACGTTCAAGAACGCCGACAATCTCAGGGAGGCCTTGCGCATTGCGGATCCGGCGTTGGTGCTGACCGAAACCGACGCTCCGTTCCTGACCCCGCATCCCTTCCGGGGGCGGCCCAACGCGCCCTACCTGGTTCCCTACACGGTCAGGAGTATGGCTGAGGTGCTTGGCGCCGACCTTGCCACCCTATGCCAGTCGATAGCCGAGAACACGCGAAGGGTCTACGGGGAGTGGGATTAACCCTGGCGTCGTCGTCAGCGGCCCTCTCGATGACGTCCCTGCTCTACAGATTGGTCACGACCCGCAGGTTCCCGATGTGGGGGCCCGCTTCTGCGGGGCGCGCGACTACCATGGCTTAGGTGACTCAGCCCCCTAACCCCCAGCAGATCCGGCCCCTGCTCGGCGCCAGCGACGTCCGCCGACTGGCAGCCGAACTGGACCTTCGGCCTACGAAGACCCTCGGCCAGAACTTCGTCATCGATGGCAACACCATTCGACGGATTGTTGCTGCGGCTCGGCTCAATCCTGAGGAGACGGTCCTTGAGGTCGGCCCGGGTCTCGGCTCGCTGACGCTGGGCCTGCTCGACGCGGCGCAACGGGTGGTGGCAGTGGAGATCGACCCGCTGCTGGCTGAGCGTCTTCCCCATACCGTCGCTCACTGGCGGCCGGAGACTGCTGCGAATCTCGAGGTGGTCCTCGCTGACGCGATGCGGGTCACTGAGCTACCGCATCTGCCGACCGCTCTGGTCGCGAATCTGCCCTACAACGTTGCAGTCCCGGTGGTCCTGAACCTGCTGGAGAACTTTCCCTCCCTGCGCCACGGCCTGGTCATGGTGCAGGACGAGGTTGCCGACCGGCTGGCCGCCGGTCCCGGCTCGAAGACCTACGGAGTGCCCTCAGCGAAGGCCGCCTGGTATGCCACGATGCGCAAGTCAGGCGTTATCGGGATGAACGTGTTCTGGCCGGCGCCCAAGATCGCGTCGGGACTGGTGGGGTTCGTCCGGCACGACCCGCCGGAAACGTCAGCCAGCCGGCGCGAGGTGTTCGCCGTCATCGACGCCGCCTTCGCCCAGCGGAGGAAGACGCTGCGCGCAGCGCTGTCGGGGTGGGCGGGTAGCCCGGTGCTGGCGGGGGAGGCCCTGGCCGCGGCCGATGTCGACCCTAGCCTTCGCGGGGAAATGCTGGACATCGCCGCGTTTGCCCGCATTGCCGAGGCGAAACCCGGTCAGCAGGCCACACAGGCAACCTAGCTCGGGGTGTCCTTCGGTAGCTCCCTGCCTCTGTCTGCGCCCCCTGCTTTGAGCTCGAGTCGACACAAATGACCGGTTTCGTGCCGGATTTCGGTTATTTATGTTGACTCGATGAGGGAACCATGTGCGGTGTGACGACGACTACTACGTGTTCACAACGGTTAGGTACCGGCGGGATTTTCTGGGCAGAGGATGCCCGCAGGTTTCCTGGTTCAGCGCCATGTGGCCTAGGTTGGTGGGTATGGAGGTAGGTAAAACGGCGGGACTGTTGGGTGGCGCACCAGCCAGCGTTCGGGTCCGTGCGCCAGGAAAAATCAACGTTTCGTTTCGCGTTGGCCCCTTGAGGGAAGACGGCTATCACAGTGTTGCGAGTGTGTATCTGGCGGTCTCTCTCTACGAGGAAGTCACGGCAACGGTCAATTCCGAGCCCGGCACTGTGGTCACGATCAACGGTCAGGGGTCCCTCAACCTACCGGTGGAGAGTATTCCGCTGGATGCCAGCAATTTGGCTGCTCGGGCCGCGGCGGTCCTCGCCGACCTCAGCGAGGACCCAACCGGGGTGCTGCTGGACATCACCAAACGCGTACCAGTAGCCGGTGGAATGGGCGGAGGCTCAGCGGATGCTGCCGCCACCCTCCTGGCGTGCGATGCCCTCTGGAACAGCGGGTTTTCCCGTGACGAGTTGGCCAAGATGGCGGCGGAGCTGGGCGCGGATGTGCCGTTCGCGCTGGTGGGCGGCACGGCAGTCGGGGTCGGGGTGGGGGAGCAGCTAACCCCTGCCATCTCCAAGACGCCTCTGCACTGGGTGCTCGTGACCTCGGCCTATGGACTCTCAACCCCGGTGGTCTACCGGACCCTGGACGAGCTCCGGCTGCGGGACGGCACCGAACCCGCGGCACCACCGGAGATCGATGCCCGGATTCTCACTGCGATGCGTTCCGGGGATGCGACCGCCCTCGCTGAACTTTTGCACAACGACCTGCAGCCGGCGGCACTTGAGCTTGCCCCGGAGCTCGCCGACATCCTGAATGCCGGGAAGGTAGCCGGGGCGCTGGCCGGTCTGGTGTCAGGATCGGGTCCAACTGTCGCGTTCCTCGCGGCCAGCGAAGATCACGCCTCTGAACTCGCGGCACGGCTCACCGCCGATGGCCTGACCGCCACCGCCGTGCATGGCCCGGTCCACGGTGCCAGAATTGTTACCGACTACATCGCCTGACCTGCCACTGAAGCTGGGCTAGTTCAAGCCATCTTTACCCTCAACAACCAGGAAGCAGTACACCCTTGGCACATCTTTTGGGCGCCGAAAGCGTCAGCATCACCTTTGCTACCCGCACCGTTCTCGACGGCGTTTCCCTCGGCATCGAGGACGGCGACCGCATCGGCATGGTGGGTCGCAACGGCGACGGCAAGTCGACCCTCATGCGGCTCCTCGCTCAGCGAGCCACCCCTGATGAAGGGCGGGTAACCCGGCGTCGGGATGTTCACGTCGGATACCTCGATCAGACCGACGTTCTCGACGGCGACCTGGGCGTGGGCGAGGCGATCGTCGGCGATCAGGCCGACCATGAGTGGGCCTCCAACCCGAAGATTCGCGACGTCATGGGAGGGCTCGTCGCCGAGGTTGACTGGCATGCGAAGGTGTCATCGCTCTCGGGTGGACAGAAACGCCGTGTTGCGCTGGCGAAGCTCCTGATTGGCGACGACGACGTCATCATGCTCGATGAGCCCACCAACCACCTCGACGTGGAAGGTGTGGCCTGGCTTGCTCACCACCTCGCCGAGCGGTGGCGTCCCACCGACGGTGGCCTGCTGGTGGTCACTCACGACCGCTGGTTCCTTGACGAAATCTGCACCCGCACCTGGGAGGTGCACGACGGCGTCGTCGACGGATTCGACGGCGGTTACGCTGCTTACGTGCTCGCGCGGGCCGAGCGCGACCGGATGGATTCAGTCGTCGAAGGGAAACGTCAGCAACTGGTCAAAAAAGAACTGGCGTGGCTGCGCCGCGGTGCGCCCGCACGGACCGCTAAACCGAAGTTCCGCATCGAGGCGGCGAATGCTTTGATCGCCGATGTGCCTGAACCCCGCGATTCATTGGCATTGAGCAAGATGGCGATGGCACGCCAAGGTAAGGACGTCCTGGATCTCGAGAACGTGTCCCTGTCTCTCGGAGACAAGGAACTTTTTGACGGGATCACCCTGCGGCTCGCGCCCGGTCAGCGACTGGGGTTGGTTGGGGTCAATGGATCTGGCAAAACCACCCTGTTACGGATGCTGAACGGCGACGTTACCCCAGATGCTGGCCGGTTGAAGAAGGGCAAGACGGTTCAGACGGCAGTGCTTTCCCAGGAGGTCAAGGAGCTCGACGAGCTTGAGCACCTCCGGGTCACCGAAGTGATCGAACAGGAGAAGCGTGTTTTCAGCGTCGGCGGGCGTGAGGTGTCCGCAAGTCAGCTGGTGGAGCAACTCGGATTTACAAACCAGCGGCAGTGGACCATGGTGAAGGATCTGTCGGGTGGCGAGCGACGTCGACTGCAGCTGTTACGCCTCCTGGTAGGCGAGCCCAATGTGCTGATGCTTGACGAACCAACCAACGACCTCGACACCGACACCCTTGCTGCGATCGAGGACGTACTGGATGGCTGGCCCGGCACCCTGGTGGTCGTCTCGCACGACAGGTATCTGCTTGAGCGAGTGACCGATTCACAGATGGCGCTGTTGGGCGATGGGAAACTGCGTGACCTTCCCCGCGGAGTCGACCAGTATCTCGAACTGCGCCGGGACGCGGGTGCGGGGTCCGGCGCTTCCCCCCTGAATTCCGATGATGGGCAGGGCAGCACAGGATCGTCCTCGGGTTACAGCTCTGAGGAAACTCGTCAGGCAAAGAAGGATCTGACCCGCATCGAACGGCAGCTCGGGAAAGCTTCAGCGCAGGTGGAGCGGATTCAGCACCAAATGAATGACGGTGCTGCGGGGGATGTCGACTTTGAGAAGATGGCTACCCTCAACAAGAAACTTCAAATAGTTCAGGCTGAACAGCACGACCTTGAACTCCAATGGCTCGTCGCCGCCGAGGTGCTGGGCAAGTAGGTGCTGGGCAAGTTAGGCCCCGCTGCGGAGAAGGTCCCGCTTCGTGGTGGACGGCCTGGCGCGGAGCAGCCCGCACCTGCCGAGCAGCGGGCTGTCGCGGGCTGGCGGCCGTTAGAATCGCCACATCTGACTCTGGGCGGTGGGCATCCTTCCGGATGGCCATCGTCTCTTCCTTGGTCGGCCTTCGGTCGGCCAGGCGGCATGCCACGATTACCCTCTTCGCCGAGGCGTGGGATCTGGCGGGTTGACGGCGTTCTGAGTCGTTCTGAGACGCCGGATGTCCCGCTTCGGCGATTGGGGAGGGGCTTCATCCTAGAACGGTGGTGGGGTTTCTGGTCGTGGTGTGGGTGGTGGGTTGGGTTTGGTGAGGTAGGTTTCCCCGGCGGGGGAGATCGCGATGATCGTCCCTGGTTCGGGTTGGGTGTACTGCCAGAAACCCTCCGTTTTGAACATGTGGTGACGTTTACAGAGCGCTGCCAGATTTGAGTAACTGGTCGTCCCGCCCCTAGCCCAGGGGATCGTGTGGTCGAGTTCGCAGAACACCGCCAACCGGTTACACCCCGGATGACGGCACGTCCCATCCCGTACCCTGACCGCGTCCTGTAAATCTTTCGGCACCCGATACGTGCTCGCATCAGCACCCAACCTGGCCCCCGTGAAGGGGTGGGTGAGGATCCTCGTAAACGACGGCGCGTGCCCAGCGAGCCTCCGGGCAGTGTCCGGGTCGATCGGCCCGTACCCTTCCAACTCACCCGGCGCATCCCCACCCATGAGGGTCAACACCGGGACCGTCACGAACACCTTCGCCTGCACACCCCAAAACTGGTTGCCCTCCCACGACTGGCTGCCCTCACCGGGTGCTTCGGCCTGTGACCCGGCCCGTGATCGGGTAAGAGAATCACCGGTAGCCCTCTCAGGGTTGGTCTCACCAACGGATTCGGGGCCGGCGCTGGTGAGGGCATCGACGAGGACGTCAGCCCTGAGTTGGGTGAGGGTGCGGGGTTCGTCGGGGCCCTGTAAGTTCCGGGCAGCAGTGTCGACCCGGTGGTAGATCCCCGCGGCTTGCTCGGTCGGTAGGAATGCTTGGAGCCAGGCCATCCCGTCCTGGGTCGGGTCCAGATACACGCGGCGGTCCTGGACAGCCTTGCGATGCCGGCTACTAATCGACTCGGGGTGCAGTACTTCCCGTAACTGCCCGGCCTGGCGGTGAAACTTCGTCACCGTGGTCTTCGCCGCCAGGGTGATCAGCGCGGACTCGAAACCGGCCAGCACGGCAGGGACCGTGTCCGGG
>NZ_JBTNDE010000018.1:0-70925 GCF_054511155.1 Arthrobacter glycogeni
CATAGCCGGCCTCAGTGCCTTCAAGGCGTCGAGCAACACCCGGATCCCACCATCAGCGACAGCCCCAACCCCCGGAACACGGTAGGACCCCGGAACAGTGGCGGACCCGGCGCTAAATGCTCCACGTTGAGCCGTCACCGGGAGGGGAAATCCCTTCCAAATCAACGCTGGAGCTGCGCTTCCGTCCATACCTCAATTGTCCCAAACCGCCCTGACATTTCGAGGACTGACCGCCTTATGTGGATAAATCTCTCGAACAAACCTTCGAACACGAGGAAGGAGCTCAAGGATGACTTCTGGATGGTTGCAAACACGTTGGGAGCCTTACGGAAAGACCTCCGGTGGGCTGAAGATGTGCCAAGGCACGGGTCAACGCGGACCCCATGACAAAGCCAATCACAGATGCCTCAGGAACTGGTGTGGACAGGATTCGAGACCATCGATGGTGTTGATCACGCGGCCCTCCAGGCCCGGCGTCTGCAAAGATGTGCGTGTCGCAGCTCTTGGCCGACCATGGCAGCACCCGGAACCCGGACGATCAAACCTCTTACTTGTCCCCGTTCCGGCACCCTTGTTGCATGGGTTAGCTCAGGGCACGATCGGCCCAGAAAGCGATCCCCCTCTAACCCTGTACTTGAGGGGCGACGAGTGCGCAGGTCTGTGGCGAATGCGGAGTGTCCAGATTGCCGCAGCCCCAGCGGATGCCCCATGGATCACCAGGCTCGTGGTCGTTCAAGGCTTTGCCGCCCCGGTTGGACTGGCGGGTTTTCACGGGCCACCCGATGGAGGTGGAATTGTTGAAGTCGGATACAGAATCGACCCACTGCACCGTAGAAGAGGCTACGCCCGGCAAGCCCTCGAAAGGCTGCTCGCCGTCGCCAAGGCCCACCCGGCCGTCCAAACCATTCGTGCAACGATCAGTCCCAACAATCATGCGTCCCGCGCGCTTGTTCGGGGCTATGGGTTCACGGCGGTCGGTGAGCAGTGGGACGATAACGATGGATTGGAGATCATCTTCGAAATGGCTGCCAGCGATGTGAATAAGGACGCCGACCCGCAAAAGTCATAGCAAAAGCTAGCAAAGCCCGGGCGAAAAACCCTAGAAGAGCCGCGATTCGACGTCGTCGACGCCCCGCATCATGTCGTAGTCAAGGGTGAGACACTCGATGCCCCGATCCAGCGCAAGCACCCGGGCCTGCGGTTTGATCTGCTGCGCCGCAAAAACGCCGCGTACCGGCGACATCAGCGGATCCCGATTGAGCAGTTCAAGATACCGGGTCAGTTGTTCAACGCCGTCGATGTCGCCACGGCGCTTCAACTCGACCGCCACTGTGGCTCCCGTCGAATCGCGTGCGAGAATGTCCACCGGTCCGATGGCTGTCATGTATTCACGGCGAACCAGGGTGAAACCGGCCCCGAGCAGGTGGATCTGCTCGGCGAGGAGACGCTGCAGATCCGCCTCGACACCGTCTTTGACCAGACCAGGATCAACACCGAGATCGTGGGAAGACTCATGGATCAGCTCGTGGATATTGATGACGAGGCGGTCGTCGCTCTTTGCATGCTGGACGTTCCACACCTCGGTCACGCCCAGCTCGGTGTCAGCCCCGTCGGGGGTGATGATGCGCAGCGACGCCGGCGGGCTCATCCAGTTGAGAGGCTTGTAGGAGCCGCCGTCGGAGTGAACCAACACGGATCCGTCCGCTTTCACCATCAGCAATCGGGTAGCCAGGGGTAGGTGGGCTCGGAGGCGGCCGATGTAATCGACTGAACACTGGGCTATAACTAAACGCACCCTTGCACTTTACCGGTCTGGCTCCCGTTGCCTTTCCACCGTCAGGAGCCCGGTGAGCCAACCGATCGATTCTTCGGGCAGACTTGATGCATGCCTCGCTCCAACCGTCCCCGCCGCCCCGGGACCCCGTCAGCGCAGCCTGGACGCAAGGCGGGACCAGTGCCCGAGATAGATCTGGAGCGGGCGCGGGCAGGAATCCCCGCTCGGGAAAGCGCTCCCGACGGCGAATGGTCGGTCCGGCGGATCACCGAACGCAACGCCGCCAAAGACTATGTCTGCCCCGGCTGTCATCGGGTGATCCCGCCCGGCCTGGCGCACCTCGTGGTGTGGCAGGAAGACTCCCTGTTCGGAGCCGCCGCGGGCCTGGCCGGCCGACGGCACTGGCACGTGAACTGTTGGCGATCGCGCAGCTACCGCTACTGAGCGGCCTCCGGCAGTTCCCCCTAGACTGAAACGATGACTTCCACCGCAACTCGTTATGAGTTCACTGATTCTGACGGACCCATGGACATCAGGGCAGCGACGGTCCTTCCGGCGGTCCGCACCGACATTGAGCTGCGGACGGCCGACGGGTTGACCCTGGTGGGCGAATTCGCCGAGCCAGTCGGCAGGAAGCCCTTGGCCACCCTCGTGACCATGCACCCGTTGCCGACCGCCGGTGGATTCATGGACTCGCATGTGTTCCGCAAGGCCTCCTTTAGGCTGCCTGCGCTGGCCGACATCGCTGTGCTGCGATTCAACACGCGGGGTACCTGCTCGCCCCGCGGCTGCAGTGAGGGTGACTTTGATGGCGGAGCCGCGGAGCGAGCGGATATCGAGGCTGCCGTCGCCTGGGCCGCCGACCGTCACCCGGAGAACATCTGGCTGGTGGGCTGGTCCTTCGGTACCGAGCTGTGCCTGAAGTACGGAGCCACCGAGCCCATCGCGTCGGCGATTCAGGGTGCGGTCCTTCTCTCACCGCCGCTGCACCGCGCGGGGGACGAGGATCTTAATGCTTGGGCGACCTCCGGGTTGCCGCTTAGGGTGCTGGTCCCCGAGCACGACGACTACTTGCAGCCCGCGGAGGCGGCACAGCGGTTTGCGCGAGTGCCCCAGGCGGACGTCGTCGGCGTCGACGGCGCCAAGCACCTGTGGGTCGGGGAGAAGTACGCCAGCCGCGTCCTCGACGAGATCACCGACACCGTTCTTCCCGGTACGTCCAGGCCGCTACCGACGACCTGGACCGGGCAAGCGGCCACTGCGTCCTAGGATCCGGCAGCTCCGCCGGAGAGTTATTGGCTGTCCTGACGGGCGATGAACACTTCTTTCAACAACAGCATCACAGCCGCGGCCGTCGGGATGGCGATGAGTGCGCCCAGGACGCCAAGCAGGCTTCCGCCAGCGATTACCGCAATAACCGCCACCGACCCGGGCACCGCAACGGCACGCTGCATGATGCGCGGCGAGATGAAGTACGCCTCGACCTGCAGATAGGCCAGGTACAGCACTGCAAAAAGCAGTGCGGTTTGCCAGCCAGCGGTGAGCGCCACCAGGGTCACGATCATTGCAGCGATCAGGGCCCCCACCAAAGGGATGAAAGCAAGCATCACGACGACGAACGCCAGCAGCACCGAGAACGGCACCTGCGCGATGGTCATGAAAATGAAGGCAAAGATCGCGTTGAGCAGCGCTACACAGGCCTGGCCGATCACGTAGTTGCCGACGCTGCTGGTAATTTCCTCTGCCAGCGATTCGACCCTCGGACGGCGCGAACGCGGGGCCAGCCGGTAGGCCCACTTTTTCATCGCTGGGAGCGAAGACAGGAAATAAAGGGTCAGGACCAGGACAATCAAGGTCCCGAACAAGCTGTTCACAATGACGGTGCCAACACCGAGCACGTCGCCGAAAATGCCGCCCACTGCCTCCGAGTTGTTGAAGAAGTTGTTCACTTCCTCGGTGACCCGCTCCCTGACCTGAAACTGCTCATCCACGGTCTGGAAGAACTCCGAGTTGAGGAAATTGTCAACAAAGCCCGGCGCCCGGTCAACAAATTGACTGGTTTGGTTCACGATCGTGGGAATCAGGGTGGCAAAAAAGGCAGCCACGACGCTCGCGAGGAGCAGCAGGGCAACGGCAATTCCTGCCGGGCGCGGAACCCGCTTCTTTTCCAGCCACCGGACAATGGGGTCCAGCCCCAGTGCGATGAACATCGCAGCGCCAATCCAGAGGAGCAGCTGACCGACGTTGGTAATCATGAAATAGGCGAGCAGCGCCAACCCGACGCCGACGGTTCCCATGAAACCAAAGTGGATCGGGTGGTGGCGCATGGAGCGGGGTTCGGAGTTGCCGAACATCAGCCGGTCGTCGCCAAGGGAAACATCAGCGTCGGTGGGTACCGGGGCCGGAATACGCTCCGGCGGGAACTCAAACCGGAGCCGCGGTTGTGCACCGGGGATCGGCCGGCGGAGTCCGCGGAAGATCGTCCGTATCAGGCCGCTTTGCGGCGCGTCTTCAGGAGTACCCGCCGATTCGGCGGCTGGTTCGTTGATCGAAGCGGCGGGACGGGGGAGGGGCTCGCCGGCCGGGACATCCTGGTTATTACTCACGCGTTATTCTGCTTTCCCAATAGAGCATGCGGCTGGCGGTAGGATTCCACGCCTCGTTAGCAAGGTTAGCGAAACACTAACAGCCTACTGAGGACTTGCCTCGCAGTGAAGCGCGCCCCGCGCCGTGTAGCAACGCAGCAGAGCACTACAGCACTAGCGACGCCCTCCACAGATTCCTGCCGCATCCGCGAAGTTCGTTACGATGGGACGCTAGACAAGCCCACGAGCAACGATAGGTATTTGAGTGCGTTTGAAGTTTGCAGTCCCCGCCCTGGTGATCGGTGTGCTGTTGATGCTCGTGGGCATTGGGCAGCTCACCTTCTGGTCTCCTCCGGAGACCGTGACGGCAACCGTACCGGCCGGGTCGCAGAGCGGCCCGGTGACGGTGATCGACGCCGACGCCAAGGCTCCCGACGCCGACGACGTCGATATCACGGTACGCGCCGAGGGCACCTTTACCCTGGCGGTAGGCCGCGCCGGGGACGTCGACGCGTGGGTAGGCGACGCAGCGCATCTTCGAGTGACGGCCATTGACGAGGCTGGTCTGGAAACTACGTTCACCGACGGCGAGCAGGCAGTCCCGAACCCCAGCGGTTCCGACCTCTGGACCAGCGAGGAAACCGCCGACGGCAGCGTGACCCACCGCTGGCTGGATCCGGCTGACGGTGAATGGTCAATTTTGCTGGCCGCCGATGGGGAGAACCCCGCTCCCACCGATATTTCCGTCACCTGGCCGAACGACGCGACTACCGTCTGGGCTGTGCCGTTGATGGTGCTGGGCGCGCTGGCAGTGGTGCTCGGTATTGCCGTGTTCCTCGTGACTCCCAAGCGCAAGAGCCGCCCCACGGTGGAGGGTTCCCGCGCCCATCAGCGCCGGATGGAAACCCGTAACAAGTCGCGGCGGAACACCGCCGCGCCCTTCAGCGTGGCGGTTGTAGTAGTCGGACTGACCGCATCGGGAGGCGGGTTCGCCCACGCCGCGACAACTGGGCCCGCGACTACCGAGCCCGCGACAACTGAACCCGCGACTACTGAGCCCGCCGAGGACCAAGCTCCGCCGGTGTTGCTGGAAGGCCAACTCGAGCGCATCCTCGCCTCGGTGGCGACCGTCGTCGCGGAAGGCGATGCGGCCTCCGACGCGGAACTGCTGGAGCCACGGGTAGCCGGGGCCGCGCTGGCCCTGCGGACCGCTAACTATGACGTCCGGTCCCAGACCAGCGATATCCCGGAGCCGACCCCGGTTGCTGCCGAGCCGGTGTTGACCTCGATGGTCTCGTCGGAGAGCGGCTGGCCCCGCACCGTCGTCGCCCTGACCCAGTCTGAAGACAACCCGGTTCCGCATGCGCTGGTGCTGGTCCAGGATGACCCGCGCTCCAACTATCACCTCAGTGCGGCAATTCAGATGCTTCCCGGCACCACCTTCCCCGGCTCGGACGGTGCCGCGGGAGTGGCCGAAGTACCCCTCGACGAAGCCCCCGGGCTAGCTCTGGCGCCCCAGACCGCCATGAACGCTATCGCCGATTTCCTTTCCGAGCCCGACGGCGACAACGCCGCTACCTTCGAAGAGAACTCCTTCGCGGATGCCGTCACCTCGTTCCAGGCCGACGTGGTGGCTGACCCGGATAATGACTCCGCAAAGATCACCTTCGTGCATGAGGCGGATCCCGACTTTACGTATGCCCTGTCCACCGGCGACGGCGGCGCCATGGTGTTCGGCTACCTCAACCACACCTATTCCAGCGTGCCGCGCGGAGCCGGTGACTCGATTGACCTCGATGGCACAGTGTATGAGGCACTGACCGGTGAAACCTCGACCGATGAGGGCATTGACGTGCGCTATGGCGAGGCGGTGATGATGTACGTGCCGCCCGCCGATAGCGATGAACGCGTCACGGTGATCGGCGCTGCCCAGCAACTGCTCTCCGCTGAACTACGGTAATCACTGAACTGCGGGTAATTTCAGCAGGACCCCAACGTATTAGGGTGGAACCATGAGTATTCCCAACAGCCGCGGTCCCCTTCCGCCGTCGTCAATGAACCTGCACGGAGCCGTTGACCTGTCAGCCTTGAAAGCCCGGGCCGATGCCGCCCGGACCGCCCAGCAGGGTGGCTCACCGACGCCGGGAGCGCCTCAACCGGTTGCCGTAACAGGAGCGGGAAGTCCCTACGTCGTCGAAGTGACGGAGCAAAGTTTCCCACAACTGGTGCAGCTCTCATCACAGGTGCCGGTCATCATGGACCTCAGGGCCAGCTGGAGCGAGGAGTCCTCGAGGGTCACCGCCGTCCTCGAGGCGATCACTGTCGAGCATGACGGCCGGGTGCTGCTGGCGAAAGTGGACGTCGAGGCGCAGCCCCAGATCGCGCAGGCCTTCCAGGCCCAGACCGTGCCGACAGCCGTTGCGGTCCTGAAGGGCCAGCCCGTCCCATTGTTTGAGGGTGAACTGCCGGAGGCCCAGATCCGCTCGTTCATTGATGAACTCCTGAAGGTGGCCAATACCAATGGAGTCTCCGGCTCATTGCGCGAAGGGGCCGAGGGGGAACCGGCTCCCGAGGAGCCACCCCTGCTGCCTCTCCACCAGGCTGCCTTCGACGCTATCGAGGCCGGCGACTACCCGGCCGCTGCGGCCGCCTACCGGCAAGCCCTCGCAGAACAGCCCGCCGACACCGAGGCCAAGGCTGGGCTCGCCCAGGTTGAACTGATGCAACGGCTCACGGACGTCGACGCCGAGGCCATTCGCCAAAGCGCCGCTGACGAACCCGAGTCGCTCGCGAGTCAGCTTGCTGTCGCGGACCTTGACATCTCCGGCGGTCACGTCGAGGACGGGTTCGCCAGGGTCGTCGCCTTCATCGGGCGGACAGCCGGTGAGCCCCGGGAAGCGGCGCGCGTTCGGCTGATCGAGCTGTTCGACGTCGTCGGCAGCAGCGATCCACGAGTGGCCAAGGCCAGGGGAGCTCTCGCCCGCGCCCTGTTCTAGACGTTTCATCCGCCCGACGGACCGTGGCAGGGGGTATTTAGTCCCTTTGGATGACGAGGAGTTGCCCCCGGCGTTGTTAGCGTTGAGGCATGAGCTCACCAACCCTGCCCTTATCTTCCGGGTCCGCCAGCAGTCCCGCCGCTCAGGAGAGCCCAGCGCTCGTGATCCGGGGTCTCGCCAAGCGGTTCGGCGAGAAAATTGCCGTCAACGGCGTGGACCTCGACGTTCCGGCCGGATCTTTTTATGGACTGGTGGGGCCCAACGGGGCGGGTAAAACCACCATGCTGTCGATGGCGACCGGCCTGCTTCGCCCCGACCACGGCCAGGTGTGGGTCCACGGGGTGGACGTCTGGGAGCGGCCCCTGGAAGCCAAGAAGCTGATGGGTATCCTGCCCGACGGCGTGCGGCTCTTCGACCGCTTGACCGGGGAACAGCTGGTCACCTACGCCGGACTGCTGCGCGGCATGGACCGCGACACGGTGGCCGAGCGGGTAGCTGACCTCCTCCGGGCCCTTGACCTGACCAACGACGCCGGGACCCTGGTGGTGGATTATTCAGCCGGTATGACCAAGAAAATAGCGTTGGCATCCGCCCTGATCCACGCGCCGTCCCTGCTCGTCCTCGACGAACCGTTCGAATCGGTGGACCCGGTCTCCGCAGCCAACATCCGCGACATTCTGCAGAGCTATGTCTCCTCGGGTGGTTCAGTCATTGTTTCCAGCCACGTGATGGACCTGGTGCAGCGGATGTGCGACCACGTCGCGGTGATTGCCGCCGGCGCGGTGCTTGCTGCCGGCACGGTGGAAGAGGTGCGCGGCGGGTCCAGCCTTGAGGACCGGTTCGTTGAACTGGTGGGCGGCCGGAACACGGCGGAGGGTCTGACATGGTTGCGCACCTCCTGAGGCTCAAACTCACCCTGCTCCGCAACTCCTTCAAGCGCAGCACCTGGGCGCTGATCGGGGTGATTCTCGGGGGCATCTACGGGCTCGGGATGCTGGGGCTGTTGGTTGTTGGACTGATTGTGCTTGGCACCGCCGATCCGGCTGTGATCCGCAACGTGCTGGTGATTGGTGGCTCGGCCGTGGTGCTGGGCTGGGTCGTGGTCCCGATGGTTTCCGCCGGCATCGACATGACCCTGGACCCAGCCCGTTTCGTCACGTTCGCCGTGCCGATGCGCCAACTGGTGGCAGGCCTGGCCCTTGGCGCCGTGATCGGCATCCCCGGGATCATTACCCTGCTCGCCTCACTGGCCCAGGTCGGAACCTGGATCCGTTATCCCGCCGCCGCTGCAGTGGCGGCGGTGTGTGCTGTACTCGCCGTGCTGCTTTGCGTCGTCGCGTCGCGCACTGCCGCCACGGCGGTCATCTCCCTGACCTCATCCCGCCGGTTCAAGGACGTCAGTTCCATGGTGGTGCTGGTCCCGCTCATCCTGCTGGGCCCGATCATCGCCGGGATTACAGCGGGCTTTGAACAGTCTCCGGGTTTCGCCAACGAGCTCGCCGTCATCCTGGGCTGGACGCCACTGGGCTACTTCTGGGCGGTACCCGCTGACGTGGCCGACGGCGCCTACCTCACCGCGGCGATCCGGTTTGCCCTGGGCATCGCTACCCTTGCTGCTCTTGCATGGCTCTGGAAGGTCAACCTGGCCCGAGCCCTGGTCACCCCCGCCTACAACGCGGTCACCCGCAAAGGCGCCGGTAACCTGGGATTCTTCAGCCGCTTCCCGGCCACGCCCACCGGGGCCGTCGCTGCCCGCGCGTTGACGTACTGGGCCAGGGATCCGCGCTACCTGGGCTCGATCGTGATCGTACCGCTGGTGCCGTTGCTGATGCTGTTCTGGTCCTACCAATCCGGTGACTACACGACGCTGAACTTCGTGGGACCGATCATCGCCTTCCTGCTCTCCTGGTCCATTTCGGCCGATATTTCGTATGACAACACGGCATTCTGGCTTCATCTCTCGACCGGTGTGACCGGGCAGGCCGACCGGGCAGGCCGTGCGCTGGCCGTCGGCGTGCTCTCGGCTCCGGCAGTGCTGGTCTTCACTGTGGTTCCGCTGTGGATCTCCGGCAACCTCGCGGACCTACCGATGATGCTGGGCCTGTCGGTGGGTGTCCTGCTGACCGGGATCGGGTTTGCCAGTGTGGTGTCGGCGCGGTACACCTACAACGTGCCCCTGCCGGGGGAGAGCGCCATGAAGACCCCACCGGGCACAGGTTTCTCGATGCTCGCGATCCAGTTGATCGGCTGGCTGGTCCTGCTCGCCCTGATGCTCCCCGAACTGGGTCTTGCCATTGCCTACGTTGCTACCGGCAATAGCGCCTTCGGCTGGCTTACGCTGGTGGTGGGTGGTGTCCTCGGAACCGCCTTCCTCCTCGGCGGGGTGAAGGTGGGCGGACGATGGTACGACCGGAGGGCGCCCGAGCTGCTGCAGGCGGTGTCCGTCAACAAATAGGACGCACAGGTTAGGACATTTGATGGAAGTTGTCATCCTCCCCGATCCGTCGGCCATTGCAGCTGTGGCGGCGAATGCCATCGAAGCCCTGATCCGGCAGAAGCCGGCAGCGGTGTTGGGGCTTGCTACCGGGTCCTCGCCGCTGGGGGTTTACGACGAACTTGTGGACAGGTGCCATTCGGGCGGCCTGAGCTTTGCCGACGTCGTGGGGTTCGCGCTGGATGAGTACGTCGGCCTTCCCGCGGGACACCACCAGTCCTACCGGGAAGTGATCCGCAGGGAGTTTACCGACCGGATCGACATCAACCCGACCAATGTTCATGGCCCGGATGGTACCGCCGGGGACATTCCCGCCGCCTGCGCCGCGTTCGAGGAGGCTATTCGCGCGGCGGGCGGAGTGGATCTCCAGCTGCTCGGGGTGGGCACCGACGGCCATATCGGTTTCAACGAACCAGGCAGTTCGCTGGCGTCCCGGACGCGGATCAAAAGTCTTGTCGACCAGACGCGCAAGGACAACTCGCGCTTCTTCAACAGCATCGACGACGTGCCCCACCATGTGGTGACGCAGGGCCTGGGCACCATCATGGATGCGCGGCACGTCGTGCTGATTGCTACCGGTGCGCAGAAGGCCCGGGCGGTCCACGACCTTGTCGAAGGCCCCGTGGCCGCGATCTGCGCGGCGTCAGTGCTGCAACTCCACCCCCATGCCACGGTTCTGATCGACGAGGCAGCCGCCTCGGGGTTGAAACTCGCCGACTACTATCGCCATACTTACGCCAACAAGCCTGCCTGGCAGGGAATCTAACGACCCCGTGCCACCGGCCGCGCTCCGCCGGGGACCGATAGGATGGATCTATGAGTACGCCAGCTGACCCTTTTGACAATGACCCCCGCAATGACCCGCGCAGCGATCCCCAGCGGGGCGGGTCGACCGCTACGATCGAGCGTGAAGAGCTTCGCGAAGAGCTGGAGCCCGGTGATCGCGAACGCCTCGCCCACTATGTGCGCAAAGAGAAGATCATGGAATCCGCGCTGTCCGGGGATCCGGTCATCGCGCTCTGCGGCAAGGTCTGGACTCCAGGCCGCGACCCCCAGAAGTTCCCGGTCTGCCCCGAGTGCAAGGACATTTACAACGGCATGCGTCCCGGCAAGGACGACAAGGACAACAAAGATGAATAAGGTAAGCACCTGTGTCGCCCGTGGTTGGGGAACCGGCTAGCCTGCGGCCGCTGACCTTCGGCATTATTGCCATCATCACCTGTGCCGCCTTCGAGGCGATGGCAGTCGCAACTGCCATGCCCGCAGTCGTCGCCGAACTCGGCGGAGAGTCCAGCTACGGGCTTGCCTTTTCGATGTACCTCACCGCCTCCCTGCTGGGCACCGTGATCGCTGGTACCTGGTGCGACAGGGTTGGCGCCCGCCCCGCGCTCGCCGTCGGGATGACCCTCATGATCGCTGGGCTGCTGGTTTCCGGTGCGGCCGGGGTGTTCTGGCTGGTTACTGCCGGACGGGCCGTCTCGGGGCTCGGCGGCGGCTTCCTGGTGGTGGCCGTTTACGTGATTATCGGCGGGGCCTACCCTCAGCATCGCCAGCCGGTAATCTTCGGGTGGCTCTCTGCTGCCTGGGTGCTGCCGTCACTGATCGGACCGGCAGTGGCAGGCTATCTGGCTGAGGAGGTCACCTGGCGGTGGGTGTTCCTCGGCGTCGCACCGATTGTCCTCGCGGCCTTTGCCCTGGTCTGGCCGCGAACCGCTACGCTCGCGCCGCCCGAGCCGGGTGCCGGGAATCGCAGTGATGGCCGACGTCGGGCGCTTACCGGGTTGGGGCTCGCGGGTGGCGTACTAGTGGCCCAGTTCGCCGTCAACCGGCTGGCGGCGCAGGGTCTGGCGGACGCCGCGGCGTCGGTGGTGCTGGTGGTCCTCGCCGTCGGCGGGATTGTTACCGCCGCGGTGACCTTTCCCCGGCTGCTGCCCCGAGGCACGGTCCGGTTGGCCCGCGGGCTGCCGAGCATCATCGCGACCCGGGGGCTGGTGACGGCAACCTTCTTCGGCGCGGAGGCGTTCCTTCCGTTGATGCTGGTGACCTCCCGTGGGATGGACGCCGCCACCGCGGGGCTGACGCTCAGCGCAGGAGCGCTGGGGTGGAGTGCCGGGTCGTTCGTGCAGGCACGCGTCACGTTCCGCAGGCAATGGTTACTGGTGATCGGCGCGTCGATCCTGTCGATGAGCGTTGGCGGGCTGGCGCTCGCCTCAGCCCCGATGGTGCCGTTCTGGTTCTGGTCTGGACCCTCGCCGGTTTTGCCATGGGCCTGACCCTGTCCAGCACGTCGGTGCTGGTGTTGAAGCTCTCACCAGCGCCCGAGCGCGGCCGGAATTCGTCGTCGCTCCAGCTCAGCGACCAGTTGGGCGGAGTGGTGGGAAGCACCATTGCGGGAGGGCTTTTCGCCCTGCTGCGCGACCCTTCCGACCCGGGACAGGTCGGCGTGTTTGTTGCGATCTGGCTGGCTCTGTGCCTCTTTGCGGTTGCCGGTATAGTTGCCGGTTTGAGGGGGACACTGGAGGTCTCCGACGATCCGGTTGATCCCCGCCCGGACACCACCAGGCATGGAAAGGTCTCTTCTTAAGCGTGAGTAACAACCTGCTCTTCGGCCTCGCCCCGGCCACCGGTGCGTCTCTACCGCCGGCGTACCCCGAACGGGCGGCGTGGGGCACAGCGCCCAAGCTCCGCCAGTGGCAGGAGCAGGCGCTCGCCAAATATTTCAGCACCGGGCCGCAGGACTTCCTCGCCGTGGCAACCCCAGGTGCCGGCAAGACCACGTTCGCGTTGCGCGTTGCCACCGAACTGGTGGAACGCGGCACCATCAACCGGATCACCATCGTTGCCCCCACCGACCACCTGAAACGGCAGTGGGCTGACGCGGCGGCGCGGATCGGTCTGGCCATCGACCCCAACTTCCGGAACGCCGATGGGCGCCACGGCCAGGGGTTCATCGGCGTGGCAGTGACCTACGCCCAGGTGGCCAGCAAACCGATGCTGCACCGCGCCAAGACCGAGGCGGCCAGGACCCTCGTGATCCTCGATGAGATCCACCACGGTGGTGACGCGCTGTCCTGGGGGGACGGCATCCGGGAGGCCTTCGAACCGGCCACCCGGCGGCTGGCGCTCACCGGCACCCCGTTCCGTTCGGACACCGCTGCCATTCCCTTCGTGGAGTACGCGGCCGATGCCGACGGGATCCGCCGGTCCAGGTCCGATTACACCTACGGTTATGGCGAAGCGCTGCGGGACCACGTGGTGCGCCCGGTCATCTTCATGGCCTATTCGGGTCAGATGCGGTGGCGGACCAGCGCCGGTGAGGAAATGGCCGCGTCACTCGGCGAGTCTGCTGTTACCAAGGACATCACTGCCCACGCGTGGCGCACGGCGCTGAACCCCACCGGTGAGTGGATTCCTGCCGTCCTCGCGGCGGCGGACAAGCGGCTCTCCGAGGTGCGGCGCACGGTGGCCGACGCCGGTGGGATGGTGATCGCCACCGATCACGACGACGCCAGGGCCTATGCCGGGCTGCTCAAGAAGATCACCGGTGAATCGCCGACGGTGATTCTGTCGGACGATGCCAAGGCCTCCGAGAAGATCGAGGAGTACTCGGCCGGCGACAAGCGCTGGATGGTGGCCGTCCGCATGGTCTCCGAAGGGGTTGACGTGCCGCGGCTAGCCGTCGGCGTCTACGCGACGTCGACAGCAACGCCCCTCTTCTTCGCCCAGGCGGTGGGACGCTTTGTGCGCGCCCGACGCCGCGGCGAGACGGCGTCGGTGTTCCTGCCATCGGTGCCCACCCTGATGATCCTGGCCAACCAGCTGGAACTGGAGCGGGACCATGCACTGGACCGCCCGGCGACCGACGAGGACGGGCTTGCACCCGAGGAAGCCCTGATGGAGGAGGCGAACCGGTCCGAGAAGGCCTCCGACGAGTTGACCAAGCAGAAGTTCGAGGCGCTTGAGTCCCAGGCGTCGTTTGACCGGGTGCTGTTCGACGGCGGCGAATTTGGCACGGGCGGTGAAATGGGCAGCGAGGATGAGCAGGACTTCCTGGGCATCCCCGGGCTGCTCGACGCCGATCAGGTGGGAGTCCTGCTACGCCAACGCCAGCAGGAACAGCAGACGAGGCGCGGATGCAAGGGCGTCGCTGCCGCGCCCTCGCCGGAGCCTCTGGTTGTTGACCACCGGATGCTGACCGAACTGCGCGGTGAGTTGGCGAAAAACGTGTCGGCGTGGTCGGCGCGTTCAGGGATGCCGCACGGCGTGGTGCATACCGAGTTGAGGAAAGCCTGCGGCGGCCCCGCAGTGGCCCAGGCCAACGAGGACCAGCTCCAACGGCGGCTGAAGAAGCTGCAGGGCTGGTTTATCGGCAAGAAGTAGCCGCCGCTGCTGCTCTAGCGCGAGAGGTGAGGACGCGCCCGCGGTCGGTCGCCGTCGGGCCTGCCATTTCGGTGAGCAACTCCGACCTGCCGGGTCGCCCTGGACATCCGTGAGGGAAATCTTGACCCCCGATGACTTATTCCCTCACCGATCCGCGTCTGCAAGTGGCCGGAGCGTGCCGGCGCGCAGACTCGGTGCTACTCGACGAGCTCCACCCCGGCGTCCTCCAGTTCCTCAAGCGCCGTCTCGCTGCTGTCGGGGTGCACTCCGCGGGTGAAGCGGACCAGCACCGAGGTGGTGTATCCGGCGGCGACGGCGTCCAGCGCTGTTGCCCGCACGCAAAAATCGGTGGCCAGACCAACCACTGCCACCTCGTCGACCTCCCGCTCACGCAGCCAGTCATCGAGGGTCACCAGTTCCTCGGGCGTCAGGTCGTCGCCGGCCCCGAGCTTCTGCTCGCCGGTCGGAACCTCGTCTTCGGGTGCAAGGACCCCCTCAAAGCCCGAGTAGGCCGCCTCGAACTGGCCTTTCCGGAACACCGCCTCGATATTTTCCGTATCCAGGTCCCGGTGGAACCCCGCCCCCCGAGTGTCGGCGACGCAATGCACGGGCCAGGAGCGGAGAAAGTCCGGGGTCTCGGAAAAATGGGCTCCGGGATCGATGTGCCAGTCCTGGGTGGCGACGATGTGGTCAAACTCGCCGCCTTTCTCGTCCATGAAATCGCTGAGGAGCGCGGCGACGTCCGCGCCCCCGTCGACAGCCAGCGACCCTCCCTCACAAAAATCGTTCTGCACATCGACAATAATCAGGGCACGGGTCATGATTCCTCCTCGTATTCGGTGGGGATGGCAGGCTCGCCGCGTTGCATCCGCATCACTGAGCCGGGCAATTCGGCCATCGACGTGCGGTGGTGGTCAACTGCCCGCCTTACACCGTCTGGTCCCGTCCAGCCTGGCAGGATGTGGCCGTCGCTGACGAACTGCTGCAGCAGGGGACGGTCGTTGCCGTCGTCGAGCGGGGACCGCCCGATGCCCACTACCTCAGCGGTGGCAATGCCGGCGCGATTGAGGCGGCGGAGTGCATACTTCCGGCCGCCGCGTGAGGTCTTGTTCAGCGCCGCTTTCGCCACCGAGACGAACTCGCCGTCGTCGTCGGTCCGGCTGACCAGTTTGTAGACCAGGCCCGCGGTCGGGGCCCCGGAACCCGTGACCAGGGAGGTACCGACGCCGTAGGAATCCACCGGAGCCGAGGCGAGGGACCCGATCGCGAACTCGTCAAGATCGGAGGTGACCACAATCCTGGTCTTGTGGTTGCCCAGATCGTCCAGCAACTGCCTGACCCAGCGGGCCTGCGCCACCAGGTCTCCCGAGTCCAGCCGCACCGCACCCAGCTCGGGTCCGGCCACCTCCACTGCGGTCCGGACGCCGCGTTCGACGTCGTATGTGTCAACCAGCAGGGACGTGCCAGCGCCCAGGGAGGCCACCTGCGCGGCGAACGCATCCCGCTCGGAGTCATGCAGCAGGGTGAACGAGTGGGCGGCGGTGCCCACGGTCTTCACGCCGTAGCGCCGCCCGGCCTCGAGATTGGAGGTGCTGGCGAAGCCGCCGATGATCGCGGCCCGCGCGGCCGCCACGGCAGCCTCCTCCTGGGTGCGGCGGGACCCCATCTCGATGCAGGGTCGGCTGCCCGCGGCGCCGGTCATCCGTGAGGCGGCGGACGCGATCGCGCTGTCATGGTTGAGGACCGACAGCACCAGGGTTTCCAGGATGCACGCCTCGGCGAAGGTGCCCTCGACGATCAGGAGGGGGGAGTGCGGGAAGTACGCCTCGCCTTCCGCATAGCCCCAGATGTTCCCGCCGAAGCGGAAATTGGCTAGCCAGTCGAGGGTCAGGCTGTCAACTACCCCGGCCGCCGACAGATGGTCCAGTTGCTCGGTGCCGAACCGGAAATTATCAAGGCTGTCCAGGAGCCGTCCGGTGCCAGCAACCACTCCGTAGCGGCGGCCTTCGGGGAGCCGTCGGGCGAATGCCTCGAAGACCGATTTCCGGTGGGCTGCCCCGGAGTGCAGGGCTGCCTGCAGCATGGTCAGCTCATAGTGGTCCGTGTATAGGGCGGTGCTGGCCCGGGTGCTGATGACCGGGGCGGAGTTGGAGGCGCTCACAACCAAAACTCTAACCCCTCACGGCGCCGGGATGCCCGGAAAATTCGGTCCATGCCCCGTCCTACAATGGAGTTATGACAGTTGGCACCGCTCCGGACACCAAACGGCTCGAGGAAACGGACGCCGACCAGCTCACGCTCAGCGACATCCCCTGGGTCGTGATTGTCTGGAATGACCCGGTGAATCTGATGAGCTACGTCAGCTACGTGTTCCAGACCTACTTCGGCTATGGCGAGTCCAAGGCGAACAAGCTCATGATGGAAGTCCATCAGGCGGGCAAATCGGTGGTTGCCGGTGGCAGCCGGGAAGAGGCGGAGCGGGACACGCTGGCCATGCATTCCTACGGGCTGTGGGCCACGTTCCAGAAGTCCGACGCCCCCTGAGGCCCTGCTAGCCCGTAACTGGGCTTTCCACACGCGGCGTTTTCGCCGCGACCCGATTCCGACACTGCGCGTTAAGGAGAATTTTTGGCCAAGGCATTCAAGGCAACCCGCCGCGGGATCAATGGGGCGCTGGATCCGGGGGAGCGGCAACTGCTCCGCAAGTTGTTCGAGGACATTATCGAGCTGCTGGAACCCGCCGAGCCGGCAAATGCCGATCCGCTCGCCGCCATGGTGGGTGTGGACAGCGTGGCGGTAACCCCGTCGGACAGTGCTGTCAGACGGCTGTTGCCGGACGCGGTCCGCAACGACGACGACGAGGCCCTGGAGTTCCGCCGCCTGACCGAGCGTTCCCTGCGCGAGGACAAGATTGGCGCCCTACGCGGCAGCGCCCTCCTTCTTGAGTCGAGCCCGCTGACCCTCACCGCCGAGCAGGCCCGGATGCTGGCGCGCGCCCTGAACGACGTCCGCCTGGTGCTCGCCGACCGGCTGAAGATCCAGTCCGATGAGGACGCCGCCCGCCTGCATGAGATCGACGACGTCGCCGACGCCGACGACGTCGAGACGTACCTTGCGTTGGTCTACAACTTCACGAGCTGGCTTCAGGAGTCACTGGTTCAGGCCATGTTCGGGCTCAAGGACAAGTGATCCGCCCTCACCCCTGTGGCGGCCACTGGTCACTGTGACTAATTCCACTGGGGTTGGGTTCGTCGAATGTCGGGTGCACGTCTTATGGTCGGTAGATCATGACCTCCGTCCCGGCTGATCTTTCATCGCTGAAGCGAACCGAGGCTCCGATCGGCATTTTTGATTCGGGCGTTGGTGGGCTGACTGTGGCGCGCGCCGTGATCGATCAGCTGCCGCACGAGTCGATCCTTTACGTCGGCGACACCGCGCATGGACCCTACGGGCCCCTGCCGATCGCCAAGGTCCGCGCCCATGCGCTGGGGGTCATGGATGAGCTGGTGGATTCGGGAGTGAAACTCCTGGTCATCGCCTGCAACTCGGCTTCAGCGGCAGTGCTCCGTGACGCGCGCGAACGGTACACGGCCCGCTACGGCATCCCCGTGATCGAGGTGATCCAGCCGGCCGTCAGGCGGGCTGTCGCCTCGACCCGCAGTGGCAAGATCGGCGTCATCGGCACCTCAGCCACCGTGGGATCCCGCGCCTACGAGGACACCTTCGCTGCCGCCCCGCAGCTGTCCATCACGTCGGCTGCCTGCCCGGAGTTCGTCGAGTTCGTCGAAGCGGGCATCACCTCCGGGCCTGAGCTCCTCTCAACGGCCCAGCGCTACCTGGAGCCGCTCAAACACGCCGGCGTCGACACGCTGGTGTTGGGCTGCACCCACTATCCGCTGCTGACAGGAGTCATCTCCTATGTGATGGGTGACGCCGTGACACTGGTATCCAGTGCCGAGGAAACCGCCAAGGACGTGTATCGCGCCCTGATTTCCCACGATCTGGTCCGCGTCGGTGACGCAGCACCCAAGCATCACTTCATCGCAACGGGGGACGCCCAGCGGTTCGGCGAACTCGCGCGCCGGTTCCTTGGTCCCGAGGTACTCAGCGTGGAGCACGTCGATCACGTCGCCGCCCAGTACCCCACAGGAAGCCTGGCCCGGATTACCCCCGAGATGATCGCCGCTGCCCGTGTCGACCCGGTGGGGAACCGCCGGGTATGAAGTTGACTATCGTGGGCTGCAGTGGGTCCTTTCCCGGCCCCCAGTCGCCGGCGTCGTGCTATCTCATTACGGCCACAGTGCCCGACGGCAACAGCTCCCGCACCTGGCGGATTCTGCTGGATCTAGGTAACGGCGCCCTGGGTGCACTGCAGCGTTATATGGATCTCCGCGACATCGACGCAGTGTTCCTGAGCCACCTTCATCCCGACCACTGCATGGACCTTTGCGGGCTGCATGTCGCTGTGCACTGGGATCCCAACGGGTGGAACCGGCCCCGTATCCCAGTCTGGGGGCCGGAGGCTACTGCCGACCGGATGGCCACCGCCTACGGACTGGATCTCGATCCGGGTATGCATGAGGACTTCGACTTCAAGCTTTGGGAACCGCGCGCCCCGGTTACCCTCGGCCCCTTCACCATCACCCCGTACCCGGTGCTGCATCCCGTCGAGGAGGCCTATGCCTTGCGCGTCGAGGTGGCCGGCGAAAGGCCGGGCGACCCGCCCCGCGTGTTGACCTACTCGGGCGACACCGACGCCTGCGACGGCCTGATCGAAGCCGCAACCGGGTCCAATGTCTTCCTGTGCGAGGCGGCATTCCACGAGGGCCGCGATGACGCCATTGAGGGCGTCCACCTCACCGGTCGGCGGGCCGGACAGGTGGCGGCAGCAGCGGCGTCGCACCGGTTGCTGCTGACCCACATCCCGGTGTGGAACGACGCCAACCGAACCGTGGAAGAAGCCAGAACCAGCTACCGTGGGGACCTCGCCGTCGCCGTCGCCGGTGTGTCGTACGAAATTTGAGACGACGGCCGCCTTTTATCCGGTGCCACGGCGGGATGCCTGGTCACTCGTCGGGATGTGGTCGCCGTGATCTTCGATTGCCGCGAACGCGGGATCGTCGGCATATGACTTGAGCTTCGCGATGCGGTAAATGATCAGCGCATAGAGCGCCTTCGCGGCGATGTCAGCGATCGAATAGCCGCCCTGTTTCAATACCCATGCGTCGGCTCCCGAGATTCCGAGGAGTGGCAGGGAGTATGCAAGCGGATAGACGATCCAGCTGGCGAGGAGGAGGAGCCGAAGACGGCTGATGAGTACTCGAACCCGCGCGGGCTGTCGATCGAGGGATTTGGTCAGTTCGACGAACAGCACGTAGAGGATAAATAGGAAAGGGATCGTCGACAGAACACCCCACAGCACTCGGGTGCCGTCCGTGGAACTCACCTCACCTGGATACCCGAGGAGGATCATTAAGGCTGCGGCTGGAACGAGTTTCCAGAGGAGCGCCGTCTGAATCTTGCGCGCCAGGGCGAGTACCGCGATCAGCTCCACGAGCAGCAGCGGCACGGTGAGTAACCAGTCGACGTACCGGTACCCTTCGTTGAACGACGCGCCGTCCGCCTGGGTGTATAGGCCACGTCCGCCGACCGCTTCAGTAACGAACGCCTCCTTGAACGAATCAAAGATCCGGAAATAGTGGTAGGCGGCGATGCCACACACCACAGCCGCGATGATGATGGCCTGGCGGTAGCGCGGCAGGACACGTTGCAGGGCCAGGATCAGGAAGAGCGCCGTAAAGAGTTGCGCTGCAATGACGAGCGACAGAAGGTTGTAGACCGTATCGAACTGATTTTGGGTTAGAGCCTCGGGGATCATGAACGTTCTCCCATGCACAGAGTTGGATGAGCCTCGCACCGCCAATTGCGGTGGAGGGAATTGCCCCGTTTCACTGGTTGGTGGGGTAATTCTACGCCTTGTAGAAGAGATGTCCAGAGGCAGTTTTCTTCGGCCGTGAGGTGCGCCCCGTAGACTTAACTCCATGAATCCCGCAGACACTTCCTCACCCGCCGCTGCCATCCTTCGCGCGGATGGCCGGACCCCCGATCAGCTCCGAAACATCAGCATCACCCGTGGTTGGTCCACTCAGGCCGAAGGGTCGGCGCTCATCGAGTTCGGCAATACCCGTGTCCTTTGCACCGCTTCCCTCACCCAGGGTGTACCCCGCTGGCTCAAGGGTGAAGGCAAAGGCTGGGTGACCGCCGAGTACGCGATGCTCCCGCGTGCCACCAACACCCGGTCGGACCGCGAATCGGTCAAGGGCAAGATCGGCGGCCGCACCCACGAGATCTCCCGGCTGATCGGCCGGTCCCTGCGGTCCATCATCGACACCAAGGCGCTGGGCGAAACCACCATCGTGCTGGACTGCGACGTCCTGCAGGCCGACGGCGGTACCCGGACCGCAGCGATCACCGGCGCCTATGTGGCCCTTGCCGAAGCGATCCGCTACGCACAGGACAACAAGCTCATCGCCGCATCGGCTCGTCCCCTGATCGACACGGTGGCAGCGGTGAGCGTGGGAATCATCGACGGCGTGCCCATGCTGGATCTGCCCTACGTCGAGGATGTGCGGGCCGAGACCGACATGAACGTTGTCGTGACCGGCGGCGGCAAGTTCGTCGAGGTGCAGGGAACAGCTGAGGGTGCTCCGTTCGACCGGGACGAACTCGACGCGCTCCTGGATCTCGCATTGCTCGGCACGTCGCAGCTGACCCAGATCCAGCTCGACATCCTCGGTGAGGGTGCTGGTGCCTGAGACGGCGGCCGCGTCACAGCATCCACCTGAGCCGCGGCTGGTCCTGGCCACCCGCAATCCCGGCAAGCTGCGCGAGCTGCGCGAGCTGTTGCGCGGCACGGTGCCTGGCCTCGACGTCGATACCCAGGTGATTGACGCGGAGACCGCCGGCGCGCCCGACGTCGTCGAAAGTGGCACCACATTCGAAGCCAACTCGCTGCTGAAGGCGCGGGAGGTTGCTGCGGCAACCGGGCTGGTGGCGGTTGCCGACGATTCGGGTCTCGCCGTCGAGGTGCTGGGCGGGGCGCCGGGAATCTTCTCGGCGCGGTGGTCGGGTCGCCACGGCGACGACGACGCCAACCTGCACCTCCTGCTGGCGCAGCTAGCCGACATTCCTGTTGGGCAGCGCGGCGCGTCCTTCGTCTGCGCGGCGGCCGTTGCGCTGCCGGATGGCACGGCGCGGGCGACCTTTGGGGAGCTCAAAGGAACTCTGCTCACCGAACCCCGTGGGACGGGTGGGTTCGGGTACGACCCGATCCTGCAGCCGATTGGAGACCACCGGAGCTGTGCCGAATTGTCGGCGGGCGAGAAGAACTCCATCAGTCACCGGGCACAGGCGTTCGCGGCGCTGCTGCCGCATCTGGTCAACGCGCTGCGCTGAGGTGGTGGGCTGGCGCTGGCGGTGAGGCAATAAACAGCTTAGTAAGGCAAACTTGATGGGAATATGACTACTTCACTGCGTGCCACACTCACCACCCCCGCCGGGGGCGGGTCCCTGATCGAGACGATCTCCGACTGGGCCGTCTCCATGATGGAAACGATTGGAGCCCCAGGCGCGGGCCTGGCGATCGCACTGGAGAATCTGTTCCCCCCGCTCCCCAGCGAGGTCATCCTGCCGCTGGCAGGGTTCACCGCCAGCCGGGGCAGCTTTACCCTGTTCGAGGCGATCTTCTGGACCACTGCGGGTTCGGTGGTCGGCGCGTTGGCCCTGTACCTCCTGGGTGCCTGGCTGGGCCGGGACCGGATGCGGGCGATCGTGTCCCGGGTGCCCTTGGTGGATCTTGAGGACGTCGACCATGTGGAGGACTGGTTCAACCGCCACGGGTACAAAGCGGTGTTCTTTGGCCGGATGATCCCGCTGTTCCGAAGTCTGGTGTCGATCCCGGCCGGTATCGAGCGGATGTCGCTCTGGAAGTTTGTTGTTCTGACCACCGCCGGAAGCCTGATCTGGAACTGCATCTTCGTGATGGCCGGGTTCTATCTGGGCGAGAACTGGCATCTGGTGGAGGCTTACGCCGATGTCTTCCAGAAGATCGTGATCGCTGCGGTCATCCTGTTCGTCGGCTATTTTGTGGTCAGCCGGGTGCTGAGAATCCGCCGCAGGCGCGCGAAGCATGACGCCGCCTGAGGACGTCTGGCCGCTTTTCGGGCTCAGGATCTTGACGCCCCGGCTTGAGCTGAACCCGGTGCGCGATGACCAGCTTCCCGGCCTCATTGACGCGGTGCTGGCCGGGATTCATGATCCCTCGGAGATGCCATTCACCGTTCCCTGGACTGATGCGCCGCGCGAGGTACTGATCCGGGAGACCCTGAAACACCAGTGGAGGCAGCGGTGCAGTGTGCTGCCCGACCACTGGACCCTCAACTTTGCCATCACCTATCAGGGCAGGGTGATCGGGATGCAGGACCTGTCGGCTGAGGACCTGAGCCTCAGACGGACCGTTCAAACCGGCTCCTGGCTCACCCGCTCGAAGCACGGCGACGGGCTGGGCAAGGAAATGCGGGCTGCCGTGCTCATGTTCGCGTTCGACTACCTTGGCGCCCACTGGGCGGTGTCCGAGGCCGCCGCGTGGAACACCTCATCGCTGGCAGTCTCCCGAAGCCTCGGCTATACGGACAACGGCGTCAGTGTCAGCGTCCCTAGACCGGGCGAGTGTCAGGAACTCCAGCATGTCCGGCTGAGTGCGGCCGGGTTCATTCGGCCCGGCTGGTCGATCGCTGTCGAGGGGTTCGACGCCGCCCGCCCAGCGCTGCTCTCGTCCTAGGACCCTCCCGGACGTCCGCCGGTGGGCGCTTAGGAATTGTGCAGCTGTGGTGGGTGAGTGTCACCGAATGTGCAGTAGCGGCGGGTTGGAGCGTGTTTCACCCGCCAGTGCTGCGCAATAGTTCCGGACGTCGTCGGACTCACGAACAAACGTCCTCCAGAACCCTTGGCATCGCCCCCTCAGTAACTAACCAACTGACCTGGCTGGTGACCACCCGGAGTGCCGCAATGATCGATGACAGCAGGCCCATCTTTCTGCAGATTGCCGAAGAGATCGAGAGCGAAATCGTCGCGGGGACCCTGGCCGAAGACGCCCAGGTCCCATCACCCAACGAGTTTGCCGCCTTCCACCGCATCAACCCGGCCACCGCCGCCAAGGGCGTCAACCGGCTCGTGGATGAGGGCATCCTGTACAAGCAACGGGGAGTAGGAATGTTTGTTGCCTCCGGTGCCCGCGCCGCGCTCCTGCAGCGCCGACGGGACCGCTTCTTTGATCAATACGTTCGCCACTGGCCATTGAGGCTCGAAAGCTGGGCATTGACCCCCATGAACTCGCGGAGATGGTCCGCACCAGTGAATCAGTGTCAGGGAGGACACCATGAGCTGCGTTATCGAAACCCAGAATCTGGTCAAAACCTACCGGAAGTCAACTGCACTCGACGGAGTCACCCTGTCCCTCGAGCCAGAGAAGATCTATGGCCTGCTCGGCCGCAACGGTGCAGGCAAGACCACGCTGATGTCCATCCTGACCGCTCAGGGATTCCCCACCTCGGGAAGCATCGCGGTCTTCGGTGCCAACCCGTATGAGAACGAGGGGGTGCTCAGCCGGATCTGCTTCATCCGCGAATCCCAGAAGTACGCTGACGCGCTCACCCCGAAGCATGCGTTTCGGTCGGCGGCACTGTTCTTTAGCAACTGGGACCAGTCACTCGCCGACCGGCTGGTGGCGGACTTTCAGCTGCCGGTCAAACGCCCCATGTGGAAACTTTCCCGGGGCAGCTCTCAGCCGTCGGAGTGATTATCAGTCTGGCCTCGCGGGCCGAGCTGACCTTCTTCGATGAGCCCTACCTCGGTCTGGACGCAGTGGCGCGCCAACTCTTCTACGATCGGCTGGTCGAGGACTACGCGCTGCACCCACGGACCGTGGTCCTGTCCTCCCACCTGATCGATGAAGTGGCGAATCTCCTGGAGCACGTCATCGTGATCGATCGGGGCCGCATCATCATGAACGACGACGCCGAAAGGGTCTGGGCCGCGACCATCTACAAGCGGTGGCAGGCCACCGGGCTTCTCATCACCGGGATCGGCACCGGGCTACTCCTGGTGGTACTGCTGTACTACTTCACCCGGCAGGTCCTGTGGGGACAGGTGGGCCAGTTTCTGGGCGGCCAGTCACAGCTGAGCGTCGCGGGCTGGCTCGCCGTCGTCGGGCTGGCGCTGGCCGGAGGCTCCTATCTGACCCTGCGGCGGGCGGAGCCTTAAGGCCCGACCAGCTCCCGTTGGAGGTCGATGCCCGGCTGGTGGAGCCGGGCATCGATCCCCAGCTCCCGGGCCGCTGAGACATTGACCGGGGCGTCATCAACGAACGTGACCTTCCCCGGCTCCACTCCCAGGTCCCGCAGCACATGCTCAAAAATCTCGCGTTGCGGCTTGACCAGCTGAAGGGTGGAACTGAAATACCTCTTGGAGAAGTAGCCGGTCCAGGAGGCCTCTTCGAACCGCGCCACCATCGGGGCCGGCATGTTCGACAGCAACGCCAGCCGCGCACCCTGACTGCTGAGCTCCTCCAGCACATCGATGGTCTCGAGATTGAAGTGGGACCACTGATTGGCGTCCAGCGTATCCAGCAGGTTCGTCTGGTTAGTCGTCACCTCGCGTCCGGTGACCAGGGACCAATAGTCAACCGACGTGGTGCGCCCGGCGTCGAAGTCCAGCCGATGCCGCCAATAGGGCGAGCCGGGGTCCATCAGCCGCACACCGGCGGCATCCTCGAGGTTCAGCCAATCCTCGGGCGTGGGCGCGTTGGAGATCACCATGCCGTAATCGAACAGGTACCACTGTGTGTTTCCCATACCTCAGGGTAGGGGACTGTGGCAGGTATCTCCCGGCGCGCGGGTGAACGTTGGGTAAAATCCAGTCCCGCGCCGCGTAGCGTTGACCCCGTGGGAATAGAGTTCACAGCGATCGACTTCGAGACGGCAAACGGGTTCCGCGGTTCTCCCTGCGCGGTGGGACTGAGCAAGGTACGCGACGGCAGGATTATCGACGAGGCACACTGGCTGATGCGCCCTCCCGCCGGCCACGACCACTTCGACTGGCGCAACGTGCGGATCCATGGGATCTCGGCGGAGATGGTGGCGGACCAGCCACGGTTCGGGGACCTCTTTCCGGAGATCGGAGCCTTCATCGGAGGCGACGTGCTGGTGGCCCATAACGCTGCCTTCGATCTGGGAGTCATCAGGTCGGGGCAGGAGGTGTCCAACATCGCCGGTCCTGCATACAGCTACTCCTGCACCGTGGTGCTGTCCCGGCGCAGCTATTCCCTTCCTTCGTATTCATTGCCGTTCGTTGCCGAGGCGGCGGGCGTCCCGCTGGTCAACCATCACGACGCGGTCGAAGACGCCCGGGCCTGCGCCGGCATCATGATCGATATTGCCCGCAGGAACAACGCTGACTCCCTTGAGGACCTGGCGGCGATGCAGCAACTCCCGCTCTCCACCCAGGATGCCTATCTGCCGGGGATCAACGCGGTGTCCAAAGCGACGCGCGGCGCCCTGTCCCGTGGACCGGTTCGCGCCGGTCCCTCCGGGTGGCCGGAAGAAGGCCTTAATCCGCCGGCGAATGGTGGAGCCGATCCGGCGCACCCGTTATACGGCCAAACCGTGGTGTTCACGGGCATGCTCGGGATGCCGCGCCCGCAGGCCAAGGAACGGGCGGCGGGACTCGGAGCGCAACCCGCCAGCACGGTCACCCACCGCACCACGGTCCTCGTGGTGGGCGACGGGTTTGTGGCATCGGACCTGCGCAATGGTCGGGTCACCGGGAAGGCGCGGCGCGTTCTCGACCTCCACGAGCGGGGCCAGCGGATCGAAGTCTTGTCCGAGGCGGAATTCCTGCAGATGACCGAGGGCCGCTGGCCCATCGACAGTCCGTGACACTCAGCAATTACAGCTCCAGGTGAACCCCAGTCAGGTCCTGCGATGCATCGATCAGCCGGGACGCGGTGTTGCGCTCGCGGGCGTGGGGCTGCGCCGCGACCGCTACCGGGCGCCCCCGCAACTGGAACCAGCCATCCGGGCCACAATAGGAGCCGTTGTCGACGCCGGGATCCGCCACTGCGCGAACCAGCGGCCAGGCCCCGGCGTCTTTGCCCTGTGAAACGGGTGCAAGGATGCGACGCCTGGGAGCGGGCGCGGTAGTGTTCAGCCCGATTCCCGGCCGCCGCGGAGTAAGCATATCCAGGGCCAGGCCGGGGTGGGCCACAATGCTCTGGACCGGGCTGCCCAACAGGCGGAGTCGGGTGGCGAGTTCGAAGCCGAAGGTCATGACAGCCAGTTTCGACGTCGCATAGGCCCGCGGGTTGTTGTACCTGGCGGGCATCAGGTCAGCGGTGTTCAGCCGCACCCAGCGGTGGCTGATACTGCCTAGGTGAACCACTCGTCCGCGCGCGGCGGCAAGCGCCGGGAGCAGGCCAGCCGTGAGGGCGAAGTGGCCGAGATGATTGGTCCCGAACTGCAGCTCAAACCCGTCGGCGGTGTGCTGGCGTGTTGTCGACCCCACCACGCCAGCGTTGGCGAGCAGTGCATCCACCGAACCGCGGGCGGACAGGACATCCACAGCCCGGCGCACCGAATCGAGCCGGGCCAGGTCGAGTTCCTGGAATGACACGTCGGCTGCGGGCATCCGCCGGCGGATCGTAGCGATCGCGGCAGAGGCCTTCTGCTCATTCCTGGACGCCATCACGACTGTCGCCCCGGCCGCCGCGAGCTGCTCGCACGCAAAGTAGCCGAGGCCGGCATTTCCTCCGGTCACCACAACAGTGCGGCCGCTGAGGTCTGTCAGGTCGTTCGGGTTCCAGGTATGCATCACCCAAGCCTAGGCAGTCGGTGGCTCGCAGCACGCATCGCTGGGTTGGCTGGCCTCACCCGGCCGAGGTGATGTCGACGAGAAGGCGGGCCATGGCACTGACGACGTCGGCGCCCTCCAGTTGCGCGGTCCACGCGGCCGGGAGGCCCTGCACCCCGTAGAGCGCGCCCAGGATGGTGCCGGTGATCGAGCCGGTGGTGTCGCTGTCGCCGTCGTGATTGACGGCCAGGGTAACCGCGCTCCTGAAGTGCTGTTCCGCACCGGCGTCAGTCCGGCTCGCCAACACGGCATACACCGCGATTGCCACTGCTTCGTCGGCCGTCCAGCCGCCGCCGAGGGTCGCCGTCATCTGCTCGGGGGAGACGTCGTCGTCGTCCGCCAACTCAACGGCCGCGTCGAGCAACCGCACGAGTTCGGGGACGTTGGAGGCGTGGGCGCGGGCGACAGCGGCTGCCACGGCCTCCGGCAGCGCCCGCCCGTCGCGCACGATGGCGTGGATCAGGACGGCGACCACAGCAGACCCATGCAGGGCGGCAGGATGACCGTGGGTGAGCGCCGCGGCATTCATCGCCAACCGATCGGCCACCTCCGCCGGAATATGCGGCACCAGGCCGAAGGGAGCCGAGCGCATCACCGTGCCCGACCCCTTGGCGTCCGGGTTGATGGGTCGCGCCTGGGTGCCCATCTCGCCGCTGCGCAACGCGCTCAGGCACGCAGCGCCGGGCCCGCGGCGCTGCCGGAGTACCTCCTGGCTATCAATCCAACGAGGGGGAGGGGCAGGAGCCGACGACGGCGGCGTCTCGCCTTGCGACGCCAGCCACCGCAGGTAGGCCAGCCACAAACACGCAGTTTCGTCGGCGGCCACCCCGTCGTTGGCCCACTGGATGGCGTCCACCAGTCCGTCGACTGTGTACAGCGTGAGCTGCGTGTCGTCGGAGAACTGGAGGTTGCCGGGCAGCGTTTCCGGTGAGGTCACGCCGTCGGGACCGTAGGTCGCGCGGATGGCGTGCAGATCGAGGGTCTCGACCGCGTAGCCGAGCGCGTCCCCAAGAGCGCCGCCCAGCAGGCAGCCATGAACACGGTCCGAAAAAGTAGGAAGGGTAGACACCTTGACAGTCTAATGTCGGGTAGGGTTCTACTGCCCCGGCCCTCACCGGTGCCGCCCGTTACCCCCCCCAACGTCAGCTCACCCCAATAGCTCAAAGGATTACGTCCACCATGACGCAGACATCGTTGCCTTCCCACGATCTGCACGCTGAGCCGGAACATCCCGGCCGCGCTGCACCGATCCGAGAATTTTCTATCGTAGCCCGGTCCCTGGCTGAAGCGGCGGGCTCATTCCTGTTGGTACTCGCCGGTCTGGGTGTCACCATCCTCAACACCCAGACGGGTGTGCAGCCCACCCTTGCCTTCGGGCTGGCCTTGATTGGAGCAATTGTCGCGTTCGGCTATGTGTCGGGCGGCCACTTCAACCCCGCCGTGACGCTGGGGTCCGCCGTCGCGGGCAAGACCCCGTGGGCTGCGGTTCTGCCCTACGTGGTGGCGCAGGTGGTCGGTGGCCTGGTCGCCGCCGGTTTCATCTGGTTGCTGTTGAGTGCCAACCAGCAGTTTGCTGGCAGTGTGCAGGAGTTGTTCGCCGTGTCGGCGAACGGATTCGCTGACCATTCCCCCACCCAGTTCGCTGTGAGCAGCGCGTTCCTCGCCGAGGTGGTTGGCACAGCGATCTTCGTCGCAGTAGTTCTGGGCGCCACCTCCCGCACCGCAACGGGTGCGCTGCGCAACGCTGGTGGCCCGTTCGCCATCGGCCTGGTCTACGCAGCCCTGCTGACTTTCCTGCTGCCGATCACCAACGGGTCGCTGAACCCGGCACGCTCCACCGCTGCGGCGATCTTCTCCGAATCCTGGGCCATCGAGCAGCTGTGGCTGTTCTGGGCGGCGCCGGTGCTAGGTGCGGCCATTACCGGACTGATCTACCGCAGCACCGATCTCTTCGGCGCGCGGAAGAATGACGACTCCTTGAATGAATCGGCTGGCGACGACCCCGTCCCGGCCGCTTCCGTCCCGGCAGCTTCCGCGGCGCCGGAACCCGTTGGGAAGTCCACGCGGCGTGAATCGACCGACCGGTACCCGGCAGACCACGCCCGCACCGGCGAGGCGGCTGACGACGGCCAGGTGGATCGTCCTGCCGATAGCGACGATGCTCGGACCTTCTTCGACGAATCCGAGAACCGTCCCGACGGGAAATAGGCCTGGTTTCGGCGAAAATCCGCACCGCCGAGGGTGCTGCCCAGGAATGTCAGTGGGGGCCGGTAGCTTAGAAACATGAGGCTACTGCACACATCCGATTGGCACCTGGGACGTTCGTTCCATGGTGCGGGTACCCTGCAGGCGCAGCGGATCTTCATCGATCAGCTCGAGAAGTCAGTCCGTGAACTTGAGGTTGACGTGGTGTTGATCGCCGGCGACGTCTACGACCGGGCACTGCCCGGCGTGGACGTCGTCGGGCTCTTCGATGAGGCCCTCGAACGCCTGACCGGCGCGGGCGCGCAGGTGGTCGTGTCCAGCGGAAACCACGATTCGGCCACCCGGCTGGGTTTTGGCGGACGCATCCTGGAACGCGGGGGAGTGCATTTGCGCACCCGCCTCGAGGACATCGGCCGGCCGGTCCTCTTTCCCCTTGACGACGACGGCGCTGAGCTCGCCGTGTATGGCTTGCCCTACCTCGAACCGCGCCTGGTAGCGGATGCGCTGGGCGCCGGCGCTCCCACGCATACTGCGGTCACCCGGGCGGCACTTGACCTGGTCCGCACCGATCTTGCCCATCGCCAGTCTGCAGGGACAGTCAGGTCTCTGGTCATGGCGCACACCTTTGCCAGCGGGGGAATCACCTCGGCAAGCGAACGTGACCTTAGTGTTGGCGGCGTCGGTGCCGTCCCGTTGGATCTGTTCGAGTCGTTCGACTACGCGGCGCTGGGCCACCTCCACGGCCAGCAGCGGCTCGCCCCCAACGTGCGGTACTCCGGCTCGCCCCTGCCCTATTCCTTCTCCGAAGCCAACCAGGCGAAGGGCGCCTGGTTGGTGGAGATCGGGCCGAAGGGTCTCGGCGAGGTGAGCGCGGTGGAATGGCCCGGATACCGTGAACTTGCCGTGTTGAGCGGGCAGCTCGACGAACTGCTCGCCGACCCACTGCACGAGTGGGCGGAAGACGCCTACTGCCACATCACGCTCGTCGACGCCGACCGGCCCGCCCAGGCGATGGAGCGGCTACGTAGCCGCTTCCCCGCCACCCTGGTGCTGGTTTTCGAACCGGAAGGCGATCGCCGGCAGCCCCCGCAGACCTACAGTCAGCGGATTGCCCGGGCCACCGATGATGTGGACGTCTGCTGTGGCTTCCTCGACCACGTGCGGTCCCGTTCAGCTAGCGAGAGTGAACGCGCGGTCATCACCACAACCCTCGAAGCGGTTCGCTCGGGTCAGGTCGAGCGGTGAGGATCCACCGCCTCGAGCTGCAGGCGTTCGGCCCCTTCGCCGACCGGCAGGAGGTGGACTTCGACCGGCTGGGCGCCCACGGGTTGTTTCTCCTGAACGGTCCCACCGGGGCCGGCAAGTCGAGTGTCCTTGACGCGATCTGCTACGCGCTGTACGGGTCTGTCCCGGGCGCCCGGCAGGCAGCGAAACGGCTCCGGAGTGACCACGCCCCAGAGTCGCTGGCTCCCGAGGTGAGCTGCGAGTTCAGCGTGGGCGGACGCCGCCTTGAAGTGATCCGCAATCCGCAGTGGAGCCGCCCGGCAAAACGGGGAAAAGGCACCACCGCCGAGCCGGCTCGCACCCTGTTGCGTGAACGGATCGACGGGGAATGGGTCCAGAAATCTGCGCGCAATGACGAAGCGGGGGCGGAGATCCAGGCCCTCCTCGGGATGGATCGGGAGCAGTTCACGCGAGTGGTGATGCTGCCGCAGGGAGAATTCGCGGCCTTTCTGCGCTCCGACGCAAAATCCCGCAGGGACCTGCTCCAGCGGCTCTTCTCCACCGACCGTTACGAACAGGTCGAGCAGGTGCTGGCCGACCGTGCCAAGGTGATCGGGGCGCTGGTAGCGGACGCTGAGGCAGGGCTAACCCACATCCGCCGGCGTGCGGTGGACGAGGTGGAACGCTACGCCCCGGCCGGTTCCGGCGACGCCGGTGCGGAGGATCCGAACGCGGAGGATTCCCGTGCTGGGCAGCCGGAGCCGGACTCCATCGTGGTGCTCCAGAAGCGTCTCTCGACAGTGCTGACGATCGCCGCCCGCACCTCACAGGAGAACGCGCTGGAGCAGACAGCATTTCGTGAGGCCTACGAGGACAAGTCCGCTGCGCACGCACGACGGGTGATGCTGGCGCGATTCCGGGACGCCGAACAGTCCCACGCAGCGCAGCGTGACGAGGCGGAAAACCTCCTGGCTCTCGTTGAACGGGAGGGGAAAGCTCGAATTCTGGAGGGTAGCCTGCGGGCCCTCGATCAGGCGGAGGAGACACTGCGCCAGGCTGGGGTCACCGCCACGGCGGCAACCGAGACGGTTGCGGGCTCCAGGGTGGCAGGATCGTTGCTGCCTGACCTCGATACCGGCACCCTGGTCGACGGTGCGGGTGCCACCCGCCGAGAGGTGGACGACACGATCGCCATCCTGGATACCGCCTGCACTGCTGCAACCTCAGATCTGGGGGCATTGCGTGCGGCACTCCCCGACGAGCAGCGACTGCAGGCCCTCGACAACAGGCTCGCCGAGTCTGTGGAGGAGCAGTCACGGATCGAGGCCGCCGTCGGCGAGTGCGCCGCGGCTCAGACCGCGGTCCGCGAGGAGACCGCCGCGGCCCGCGCGGAGTGCAGTGAGCTGGAGCGGCAGGTCAATGAGGAATCGGCTGTGGGGGACCGGGTAGCCGAAGGCAATCGGCTGCTGGCCACTATTGCGGCACTGAACACTGCGCGCACCCGAGTGGCGCGCGAGCAGGACATGTACACGGCGGCCGACCGGCGTTTTCTTGAACTCAAAGGACTCTGGCTGGACACCCTCAGGCAGCGGCTGGAGCAGGCGGCAGCCGAACTGGCGGCCAGTCTCGGGGAGGGCAGTGACTGCCCGGTGTGCGGCAGTCAATCCCATCCTCGGCCGGCGTCGGCTGGCGGGGCACGCCTGGTCACTCATGAACAGGAACAGGCTGCGCGTCAGGAGCAGGACCGCGCAGAACGGGAACTGGATGGTATCCGCCGGGTACGGGATGATGCAGCGCTGGAGGTCGCGAGACTTGAAGCTCAGGGCGGTGACAGCGATGGCGCTGCGGTTCAGGCGCAGCTGGAGCGGGATACCGACCTGGTGAAGACGGCAGCGGCAGCACGGCGGGCTCTGGAGCGCACCACGATCCGCCTGGGTGAGCTGGCCGTGCTCGAGGAGGAACGCACAGTCACGCAGCAGGGGTTGGTGACTTCCCTGGCTGAGCTGCGATCCTCGGCGGCCGGTCTGCAGGAACAACGCGGGGAATTGCTGGAGCGTCTCACCGCGCTCCGCGGCGGGTATGCGACTTTGGCCGCCCGTATTGCTGAGTTGGCGTCAGCGCACCAGGCGATGGCCGGGTGCCGTGACGCCATCCAGGGTCTGGTACGTGCTGGTGAGAATCACCGCCGGGCGTCATCCACCCTCACCGAGGCGCTGGCCGGCTCAGTCTTTGCGGACTCCGACGACGTGCGGGACTCCCTGCTGCCGCTCGCTGACGTGCAGCGAGCCGAGCTATTTCTTGCCGCCTATCAGCGGGCCGGGCACCGGCTCGAAGCGGAACGGGAGCTCCCGGAGATCGCGGGGGCGCTCAAGGATGAGGTGGCCGGCCTGCCTGTAGTGACGCGTGAGGTGGTCGACGCGGCGGCGGCCGCCGAGCAGGACTCCGCAGCGCGAGCGGCCGCGAGCCTCCTGTCGCTCAGGATGATCCAGGAGTCAGCGCTTCAGCTGGACCGCTATGCCGGTGAGCTGGACGCGCAGGAGCAGGTGGTGGTGCCGCTGCGCCGCGAGCACCACTTGGTGAGATCGCTGGCTGACACCGCGATGGGTGGTGGGGACAACACCTACAAGATGAGTCTGGGCACCTATGTGCTGGCTGCGCGCCTGGAGCAGGTAGCCGATGCGGCCACCGAACGCCTGCTGGCCATGTCCGATGGACGCTACGCGTTGGTCCACAGCGATGCGTTGTCGGGCAACAAGAAATCGGGGCTTGGCCTGAACGTGATCGATGGGTGGACCGGAAATCGACGCGACACGGCCACCCTCTCCGGCGGTGAGTCCTTCATGGCTGCTCTGGCGCTCGCTCTCGGCCTGGCCGACGTCGTCCAGGCCGAGTCCGGCGGGATTGAGATTGAGACCCTGTTCGTCGACGAGGGGTTCGGCAGCCTCGATGACCAGTCGCTGGAACAGGTGATGGACGCGTTGGAGGGCCTCCGGGATGGCGGGCGGATGGTGGGGCTTGTCAGCCATGTTGCCGAGTTGAAGCAGCGGATCGGCGCCCAACTGCAGGTCGTGAAGGGACGGAACGGGTCTACCCTGCGCATTGTTGACCAGCTGCCGGGCGAGGTGCATCCGGCGGGCTGGTTACAGACAGTGTAAATTGGGGTGCGTCACAGGGTTGGGCGCATCGGGAGGGGGGACGATGCGCGAATAGTTGTATCCGGAAAGACCAACACCATGACCACTAGTACAGCAACCGGCAGTCGGTTGGGGCGCTACGGCCGCCTCCCCGCACTGGCCGGATCTTCTTTCCTCACCATCGGTTTCTTCGCCCGGCTGCCGCTGGCCATGCTGACCGTGGGCGCCCTCACCCTGGTCACGGCAGCCAGCGGATCCGTGGCCACCGGCGGGTTCGCCGCCGGAGCTGTCGGGGTGGGATCGGCCCTCGGCGCTCCCATCCTTGGCTATCTCGCCGACCGCACCGGCCAACGACCGGTGCTGCTCATCGCGGCGGTGCTCAACACGGTCGCCATCGCCCTGGTCATTGGCGCCAGCTACGTCGTTCCCGACTTCTCATCGTCTTCGACCGCAGTGATTCTAGCAGCGGCGTTCGGTATGGGGCTGACCTGCCCGCAGATCGGACCGCTCGCCCGGGTGCGCTGGATTGCACTGACCCGCGGCACCCAGCCGGGGGATCTGGACATTGCACTGTCCTATGAGAGCACAGCCGACGAACTGACCTTCGTGTTGGGCCCGGCACTGGTGGGTCTGCTGGCGAGCCTGATCACACCCTGGCTCCCGTTGGCGCTCGCAGCCATACTCACCATCGCCATGGTGAGTGCCTTCGCGGTTCACAGCACGGTCCAGACAGTGGTGCCGCTGCGCCGCCAGCCGCACCCGGCGCCCCATGGCACGCCGCCCCGGCAGCGTCAGCCCGGTAGCCGTAAATTCTGGCTGTTGGTCCCGCTACCCGTGTTCGGCATGCTTGCCATGGGTACCTTCTTTGGGTCAACGCAGACGGCTCTCATCGCCTTCGCCGGCGAATTTGGCGCAGCAACAACGGCTGGCCTGCTCTACGCGATGATGGGGCTGAGCTCCGCCGCTGCTGCCCTGTCCGTGGCGTACTGGCCGACGCGATTCTCGGCATCCTGGCGGTGGATCATCTCGGCCGGTGGGATGACCCTGCTGGGCCTGCTTCTGTTCCTCCCGCAGGAGGTGCCCCTGATGCTGCTTGTGCTGTTCGTCCTCGGGATCCCCGTCGGCCCCACCATGGTCACCATCTTCAGTATCGGCTCGATGGTCGCGCCGAAGGAGCTGATGGGAACAGTCATGACGTTGCTGGCCAGCGGAATTGTCGCGGGGACGGCGATCGGCGCGTCAGTCGCCGGAAAGCTGGCCGAGGCCAACGGGTTCAGCACCGCCTTCGTGGTGCCGGTGACCGCTGCCGGCGTGCTCCTGGTGCTGGGGTTTGTTTCGCTGGCAGTTCCGCGACAGGATTCAGCCAGCTGACGGCGCCAGCAGTGGTTAGCGGAGCTGGTGCTCGATGGTCCGCGCGCACCCAATGAGCTGCGCGCCGAGCTCAGCGGGGGTGTGCTGGCTGCGGATGTAGACCAGCGCCACAGCCGCGGGGAGCTGTCCGGGAATCCTGACCGGCACCGCAACCGAGGACACGCCGTCGATCACCTCGTCGCGGCTGACCGCGTACCCGGTCCGCTGGGCAGTCCGGGCGTCGTCCCGGTAGTGCTGTCCCGGGGCAAAGCGTTCCCAGTCCTGCTCGGTGAGCGCTGACTGAATGGCAATTCCCGGCGCCCCGGCATTCACTGAATGGCGACTGCCGGGCCGCTGTGCCACGGTAGCCCCGGTGTGCCGTGGCTCCACCGCCACCAATGTGACGCAGTCGTGCTGGTTCAGAACCACCACGAAGGCTGTCATGCTCAGGGTGTTGGCGAGCAGGGTGAGTTCGGGGAGGGCTGCAGACTGCAAGTCACTCGACACGCCGCGGGCCAGCGCAGCGAGGCCTGGACCCGCCTGCACCCGCCCCGCGGTGTCCCGAACCACCAGCGAGTGATCCTCAAGAGTCCGCAGGATGCGGTAGGCAATGGAACGGTGAACCCCGAGGAGCGCTGCCAACTCGGCGATCGACAGCGGGGCGCTCGCCTCAGCCAGAATTTCCAGTGCACGGATCCCCCGGGACAGGGTCTGCGAGTGAGCCGAGGGCGTAGCCGGGATGCGGCTGTGCGCAGACTCCATAATCATTCCCCTTGCTGTCTGGTGGGCACCTGCGTCACACGTCGTCCGCAGGATTCGTTCAACTATAGAACAAACGGGACGATGGGTGCTGACCACGGGCATGTTCAGTTCATGGGGTGTACGATCGGCGTCACAATTACCGAACGTTCTGTCAGTAAATAGCCGTCCCATTTTTGGAGTACACAATGACGTCTTCTTCAACCAGTGTTGGCAAGCCCAGCCAGCGCGTCACCCGCGAGGAACGCAAGGTGCTGGCAGGCACCCTGGTCGGCACCACCATCGAGTGGTACGACTTCTTCATTTTCGCTCAGCTCACCGCAACAGTCCTGGCCGGGCTCTTCCTGACCCCCCTCTCAGACTCAAACCCCGGCCTGGCGCAGATCCTGTCCTTCGCCCTGATCGGCATCAGCTTCCTGTTCCGCCCGTTGGGAGCCATTGTCGCCGGCCACCTCGGCGACCGGATCGGACGCAAGGCCGTCCTGGTGATGACCCTCGTCCTGATGGGCGGCGCAACGGCGTTGATCGGTCTCCTACCCACCTATGCACAAATCGGCATCTGGGCGCCGGTCCTGCTGATCCTGTTCCGCATCATCCAGGGCTTCTCCGCCGGCGGCGAATGGGGCGGTGCCGCGTTGATGGCTGTCGAACATGCGCCAGTGCACAAGCGCGGCCTCTTCGGAGCTTTCCCCCAGATTGGCGTGCCTGTAGGCATGATTCTGGCGACCAGCCTGCTCCTGCTGCTGCGGACCGTCCTCACCGAAGACGAATTCCTGGCCTGGGGCTGGAGAATCCCGTTCCTGCTCTCGGTGGTACTGATCGTGGTGGGATACCTGATCCGTCGGTCGGTCGCAGAGAGCCCCGTCTTCAAGGAAATGGCGCAACGTAAGGCCGAGAGCAAGGCGCCCCTCCGCGAACTGTTCAGGAACCACACCAAAGAGGTCTTCCTGTCGGCGGCCATCTTCATCGGCAACAATGCGGCCGGGTATCTCCTGATCGCGTTCTTCATCTCCTATGCCACCGGGCGCCTCGAACTGCCCATCCAGCAGGTCCTCCTCGCGACGGTCCTCGCTTCCTTCGGCTGGCTGATCTTCACAATGGTCGGGGGCTGGCTGTCGGACAAGATTGGCCGGGTCCGCACCTTCCAGCTCGGCTATGCGCTGGTGTTCCTCTGGATGCTGCCGATGTTCATCATGATCGACAGCGGCGACATCGTCCTCTACGGGATCGCCCTGTTCATCCTGACCATCGGGCTGGGCCTGTCCTACGGGCCGATGTCCGCCATGTACGCCGAGATGTTCCCGGCGCAGGTCCGGTACTCGGGCATCAGCATCGGGTACGCCCTCGGCGCGATCCTCGGCGGCGCGTTCGCTGCAACAGTGGCGCAGGCGCTCCTTGAGGCGTATGAGTGGTCCGGTTCAGTGGCGATCTACATCATGGTGCTGTGCGTGATTTCCTTCATCGGCGTCAGCCTGGTCAAGGAAACCAAGGGCGCGCCGCTCGGCGTGTCACACCACTAACACTCGCGCTGACCACACCGGGGCCGACAGCGGCGGAAAGTTCCACGCTGCTGTCGGCCTCCGTCGTCGGGCGGCGGTGTTAACCTTGGTCCATGCCAGAGATGCCGGAGGTGCAGGGACTCGTCGATTTCCTCAGTCGGAAGCTCCTCCCGGCTGAGGGCCCGCCCGCCGTCGTCGCCGGTCTTGAAGTGGCGTCTTTTTCCGTGCTGAAGACCGCTCAGTTTCCCGTGCAGGCACTCGCCGGGCTGGCGGTGGAATCGGTAAACCGACGCGGCAAGTTCCTGATGCTGGAGATCGGCGGCCTGTTTCTGGTGATGCATCTGGCCCGTGCTGGCTGGCTCAGGTGGTCGGATAGCCTCAGCACCGCGGCGTTGAAACCGGGGAAAGGGCCGATTGCCCTGCGCGTGAGGTTCGCCGATCAGGGGTCAGGTGGTGAGCCAGGCTTTGACCTGACGGAGGCGGGCACCAGAAAGTCGCTCGCAGCCTATCTGGTGGAGCACCCCGAGGAAGTTCCGGGGATTGCCCGGCTGGGACCGGATGCGCTCGAGCTGGATCGCGACTCGTTCACCGAGTTGCTGCATTCGCATGGTGGGCAGCTCAAGGGGCTGCTGCGGGACCAGTCAAAGTTGGCGGGGATCGGGAACGCTTATAGCGACGAAATCCTCCATGCAGCGCGGCTGTCACCATTCGCGCTCGCCAACAAACTCGACGACGACGCCATCGGCACCCTGCATGCCACAATGCGCCAACTGCTGAGGACCGCGATTGACGCGGCTGCGGGGCGGCCCGCCAAGGAACTCAAGGACACCAAGCGGGAGGCCCTGCGGGTGCACGCCCGTACCGGTCAGGCGTGCCCCGTGTGCGGTGACACAGTACGTGAAGTCTCCTTCGCCGATTCCTCGCTGCAGTACTGTCCCACCTGCCAGACCGGCGGAAAGCCGCTTGCAGACCGCCGGACCTCGAAGTTTCTTAAGTAGGCATAGCTTCGCGGTGGTTAGCGCGCGGGTCGTGCGCGCCGGAAGCGCCGGTAGCTGTAGACGATGAGGGAGATAGCGATCACGCCGGACCCGATCATGGTCCCCCCGGTAACCCAGCCACCCGGCAGCCACCACCGGTCTTCCAGGGGCCACCAACCGGGAACGGGCGGCTGCAACCCCCACAGCACGCCGATGGCCATGATGATCACGGCGCCGAGGAGGCTGAACGCGATGCGGGGCCAGGTCTGGACGCCTAGGGCAGCCGCCTGCAGTGCGCGAGCCTTCACCGGATGCAGCAGGCGGTCCGCCCACGCGTACCTAAGGGACAGCACCGCCAGGCCCGCGGCCAGCATCAAGAGGCCGGGGCCGGGTAGGACCAGTGCCGCGACGCCGAGTATCACGAGGGTCCACCCGCCCACTTCAATGGCCACTCGCCGTATCCACGGGTGAACACGATCAGACTTCATCATTGGATCAGCTTCCCATATCCAGCCGGCCGGTCGTGTCGCCGCCTCCACCTCGAAGCCACGGGGTGACGTCGTTTTTGGGCCTGGTCGGCTGACTCATAGGATTGCAGGACGAGATGACCAGCAACCAGGAGGACCGCCATGACTGAGCAGCCGAACCGCGAAGATATCAACGCCGACGAGAAGTCCAAGGGCCCCGACGGTACCATCCCGGAGTCCGAAGACGGAGTAGGGGCGGGCGTCACCAGGGAACCGACCAGTTTCGAGCCCGAGGAAGACGCGGACGAGGACAAGTAGGGAAGCAGCTGGGGCGGTCCGCTCAGCCCGGCGTCGGCCTAGCCCAGGGTCGGGGCGTGAGTTGGCGGCGCAGGAATGTAGACGCTGCCGGTGGTCACCCCGCCGGTGACAATCCCACTCGTGACAATCCCGCCGGTGACAAGCTCTGAAGGGTCATGGAATCCGTCGGCGGGGAGAACCTGACCGCTGCCCAGACCGTTGACACCGTCGTCGGCGGTGAATTCCCGCAGGACGAGCGCCACCTCATGCGCGTCGGGGCGCCCCTCGGGACTGCGCGCGGTCATGCTGGTCAACAACGGCACCCACAACGGCCCCAACGATTCCGGGACTTCGGGGTCCCTCAGCAGCCGGGCAACAGCCGCCTCGACCACTGCGCCGGGGAATGCCTTTTCGCCCGTGAGGCACTCAAGTAAGACCAAACCAAGAGAGTAGATGTCCGACTTGTAGTCGACAGGAGTGCCGTGTGCCTGCTCCGGGCTGAGGTAGTTGGCGGTGCCGATGGTGGCACCGGTCGCTGTGGCTGTCGTGGCGTCGATCACCCTGGCAATGCCAAAGTCGGTCAGCTTGGAGTACAGGCGGGTGTCCTGCTCGCCCGCCCGGAACAACAGGACGTTCGCTGGTTTGACGTCCCGGTGGATGACGCCCTGGGAGTGTACGTAGGCCAGCGCGTCGGCCAGATCGGCGCCGAGTTGGGCCACCTCGAAGGGTTCCAGCCGTTCGGTCTTCAGTAGTTTCCGCAGGTCCCGGCCATCAACAAGTTCCATCACCAAAAAACTGGTGGTCAGCCCCGATCCGTCCTCGTGCAGTCCAGCGTCATGCAGGGTGACGAGCCCGGGATGATTGAGCGTGGCCAACAGCATGGTTTCGGTGTGCTGACGGCGGTAATCGTCGTCGTCGGACGTGCTGGGATTGAACACCTTAACCGCCACGTCGCGGCCCAGATTCTGATCGGTCGCGCGGTACACAGCTGCTGCGCCACCCGTGCCAAGGAGCTCAGCGGTTTGATACCGCTGAGCCAGAAGTTCGTTCACGGGGTCCTCACGGTGCGGATGATATGCCAGGGATCAGCTCATAGTGCTAAGTCCGCTGACTATGCCACGGTATCGTACTTTGGCGTGGCGGATGACGCGCCGCACGCAACCCGCAGAAAAGCGTGCGGGTTACCCGTTGATGAAGTCCAGGGCCGCTGTCTTGAAGGCCCTCGACGTCACCGCGTTGGTGTGGGTACGGCCCGGGAGCCAGAGAATCTCGGCGTGTTTGCTGAGGGCCGCCAGTTCGGGCATCGTGGATGCCCGGTCGTCCCTCTCTCCTGCCACCAGCAGCAGCGGCATCCGTGGTACCGCCTCGGCCGGGTTGAACGGTTCACCCTTGATGGCCTCCACCATGGTGAGCAACGCAAAGATGTCGTGGGAGGGCACCAGGCGGGCCATCCGCAGCAGGTCGGCAGTGGAAGCGTCATCGATCGGGGTGCCATCGGTCAGGTAGCGCTGGGCCGCCTCAAGGTCGAAGTCGGCCAGCGGGTCCTCGGATCCCGGCCCGCCCAGGACCATACGGTGCACCAGATCGTGTTGGGTGGCGCCAAACTCCCACGCGATCCTCGACCCGAGCGAATACCCGATAATGTCCACGCCGGTCGCGGCCTTCGAGTCATCGAGGGGGATCACCTGCGCGTCCTGCAACACCTGCAGGAGGTCCGCGCGGATCCGGCTCGGCGCGTAGGCGTCCCGTTCCTCGGGGGACGCGCTCTTGCCGTGCCCGGGCAGATCTACGGTGATGACCCGGCGCCCGGCGTCGGTCAGGGCCCTGACCCAGCCAGAATCGTGCCAGTTCAGCTTGGCCGACGACGCGAAGCCGTGCAGCAGCAGCACCGGGCGGGAGCTGGACTCCGGCCCTGGGCTGTGCTCCTCGACGAACAGGTGAGGGTCGATGCCCTCGACGAGGTGGTCCCGGTGTCGTCCCATGTCGATCTCCTCAGGTTGGATGGATCAGTCGTCGTCGGACACGGGGCTCAGGCGCACCCGCCGCTTGGGCGCATGCTCCTGCGGGACCGTTCCGACAATGCCGGCCGTGTTGTCGGGGACCTCAAACACGATGAGCGGTTGCCCCACTGTGACGACGTCGCCCGGCTCACCATGAACTCTAACCACAATTCCGGCCTGGGGTGACGGCAGCTCGACAGCGGACTTGGTGGTTTCCACCTCGACCAGCGGCTGGTTGCGTTCAACAGTGTCGCCGACGGCGACCAGCCATTCGAGGACTGTGGCCTCGATCAAGCCTTCGCCGAGGTCAGGGAGTGGAAAGGACAGTTCAGCCACGGCGGTGCTCCAATACTCGTTGAATGCCAAACAGGATTCTGTCGATGTTCGGCAGATACTCGTCCTCCAGATTGCCCGAGGGGTAGGGGACATCGAATCCTGTCACCCGTTCCACCGGTGCTCTCAGCACATTGAAGCACTGCTCGGTGATGAGCGCAGCAATTTCCGCTCCCAGCCCGCTGGTGCGTGGTGCTTCATGGACGACGACGGCGCGGCGCGTCTTGGTCACGGAGGCGGCCAGGGCGGCGGCATCGATGGGCTTCAGCCAGCGCAGGTCGACGACTTCGACGTCGATCCCGTCTTCGGCGGCCAGCTCGGCGACCTGCAGGCAACGCGCCACCATGGCTCCCCAAGCGATCAACGTGACATGTCGTCCGCTGCGGGCAACGTGAGCGCCATCGAGGGTGCCGCCGTCGGCAGTGTTGACGTCGCCCTTCTGCCAGTATCGGGCCTTCGGTTCCATGAAGATCACCGGGTCGGGGCGCCGCGCGGCGTGTTTGAGCAGGTGATACGCCTGATGCGGGGTGGACGGTGAGACCACTTTCAGGCCCGGCACGTGCGCGAAGAGGCTCTCAAGGCTTTCGCCGTGGTGCTCGGGCGCGCGGATCCCGCCGAAGCTGGGCACCCGCAGGGTGATGGGCATCGGGAGCGCGCCGCGGCTGCGGTAGTTCATCCGGCCGATCTGACAGACAATCTGGTTGACGGCCGGGTAGGCGAAACCGTCGAACTGCACCTCGGGGATGGGGTGGAAACCGGCCATCGCGAGGCCCACCGACATGCCCAGAATGCCCGACTCGGCCAGCGGGGTGTCAAAGACCCGGTCGGTGCCGAAGCGTTCCTGCAGCCCGTCGGTAACCCTGAAGACGCCGCCCAGACGGCCGACATCTTCGCCGAAGATCAGGGTCTTTGAATTTTCAGCTAGCGATTCAGCCAGGGCCCGGTTCAGGGCCTGCTGCATGGAGAGGTGTTCCAGGTGGGATCCGGGTTGGCCCGTTGCTTCAGCTGCGGCCTCAGCTGTTGCCGTCTGCTCAGACATGCTCTGATTCCTCTCTCCAAGCCTTCTCCTGCTGGTGCAGGGTGGGGGTGTTTTCCTGAAACACGTAGGTGAACATGTCGGAACCCGGCCGCGGGCCGAGAGACTCAACGCCCTCGCGCACGCGTTCGCTTTCTGCTTCCGCGTCGGCCAGAACCCTGTCGAAGTAGTCGGCGCCCGTGCCGTAGGCGGTGCGCAGCAGCTCTGCGCAGCGCTGGACCGGATTGAGGCTGCGGGCTGCCTGTTCGTCGGCGAGGGAGCGGTAGCGGCCGGGGTCGTCGCTGGTGGAGTGCGGGCCGAGGCGATACGTGATGGCTTCGATCAGCATGGGCCCGTTCCCGGCCCGGCAGTGCCCGATGGCCTGGCGGGTCGCGGCCAGGACGGCGACGACGTCGTTCCCGTCAACGGTGAGCGACGGCATCCCGTATCCGGCAGCACGGGCCGCCACCGCGCCGCCGGCAACCTGCGCCGAGGTGGGAACGGAGATGGCCCAGCCGTTGTTCTGCACGAAGAACACCACCGGAGCCTTCATGACTGCGGCAAAGTTCATCGCCTCGTGGACGTCGCCCTGGGAGCTGGCGCCGTCGCCGAAGTAGGCGAGAGCCACCCCGCTGCCGGTCCCGGGTTCGCGCTCCTGTTGGGCGAGGGTCTGGCCGTGGGCCCAGCCGACGGCGTGGAGGACCGAGCCGGCCACCACAGCCTGGATGGGGGCAAGGCGGGTGGTGGCGGGATCGTAGAGGCCGCCGTGCCAGGTGGCCTTATGGGTGGCCATGTACTGCACCATGTCGACGTTCATGGCCCGGGCGACACCCATTTCCCGGTAGGTGGGGAAGACGAAGTCCCTGGTGGTATCCACTGCGTAACCGCTGCCCACCTGGGCGGCTTCCTGGCCCAGCAGGGGAGCGTACCCGGGGATGATGCCCTGCCGCTGCCAGCGGACTGCGGCGATATCCAACTGACGCACTGCCACCAGGAGCCGGTGCAGGGTCTTCAGTTCCTCCTCGGGAGGGATGGGCGTCGGGTTCATTGCCGTCCTTTTATGATCGAAATCACTGTGCTGGAGCGACGCTACGGCCAAATTAGGGGTTCTGCAATCTGTTCTGCTTTGGCTGCGCACTATGTACCGAAATGCCGAGTCTTATGGTCGATCACTGGACAGAGTGTTCGGTAAGCTGGGGAAAGGACGACACAAAAAAAGCGACAGGAGCACGTGCGCCGTCGAACCCACCCCTGCCGCGTGGTCAATAGACCAACGATTGTGACAGTAGTCACTATTGCGCCAAGACACAACCGCGGTGCGCCTGTCCCCGACCCGAAAGGTCACACATGGCTATCGATCCCCTCGACTCCCGGATTGCGGAACTCTTCACGGATGATCCCCGGATGAGTGTGCTTGAGGCGTCACGGCGGCTAGCGGTAGCCCGCGCGACAGTCCAGGCGCGGCTGGATCGGATGCAACGCGATGGCGTGATTGCCGGCTGGGGTCCGCGGATCGAGCCGCGCAGCCTGGGCTACCCGGTAGTCGCCTACTGCTCGCTAACCATCAACCAGGACTCGGGGCACGACGCCGTCGCCGTCGCGCTGGCCGAGATTCCGGAGATCCAGGAGGTGCACACCGTCTCGGGGGAGAGCGACCTGATCGCCAAGGTTGCGGCCCGGTCCAACCCGGACCTGCAACGGGTCATCGACGCGATCATCGCTACCCGGACGGTGGTGCGCTCGTCGACCGTGATTGTGCTCAACACCCACTTCGAGGGGCGGACCCTCCCCCTGATGCGCGCCGCCGCCGAGCACCCCACCAGATAAGAGGGTGAAGTTGGAGAAGTGGCGCACTCCGACTAGAATTACTTAGAGTCACAATGACATTAAGTGTGGGATCGAGGGATCTGATGTACACAGACGCGGCAAACGTCTCCGAACGGCAGCTGCAGCCACCCACCCTGGCTATCTCTACGGTGATCTTCGCCCTGCGGCCCAGCGCGAGGTCGGGCCGTCCCACCCTGTGGCTGCCGTTGGTCCGCCGGATCAGGCAGCCGCATCTCGGCAAGTGGGCGCTGCCGGGTGGCCCCCTTGCCCAGGTCGAATCACTACAGGATGCAGCGTCACGTAACCTCCGGGAGACCACAGGGCTGGTCCCCAACTACCTGGAGCAGCTCTATGCCTTCGGGGGGCTCGACCGGGCGGCCACCCAGCGTCTGGTCTCCATCGTCTATTGGGCACTGGTTCAACCTGATGAAGCTGCCCTGACCCAGGAGTCCGAAAATGTCAGCTGGGTCCGGGCTGACAAGCTGGCGGACCTCGCCTTCGACCACAACGCCATTGTTGACTACGCCCTCTGGCGGCTCCGCAGCAAAATGGAGTACGGCTCGATCGCCTACCACTTCCTCGGCGACACCTTCACCCTCGCGCAGGTCAGGGAGGTCTACGAGGCGGTGCTTGACCGCCACCTGGATCCCGCGAATTTCCGCCGCCAGCTTCGAGCGACCCCAGACATCACCCCCACCGATGAGTACCTCCAGGGCGTCCGCCACCGGCCGCCCCGGCTGTACCGCTACACGGGGACGGCGGGCACCCCTGGCGCCCGGACCATCCCCATGCCGGCCAGCACGTCCACTGACGAGACCCTCAGGAGCCACCCATGACCAGTGTCACCACCGCGATCCAGCTCGTGACCCGCGAGCAAGCCCAGACCCAGCGTGTCACCACGTGCTCGCCGGCCCTCGCCAAGGACCCGTGGACAGTCGACCGGGAGATACTGCCTGCCTACGGTCCCGGCGCCTCCATGGGCGACGTTGCGCCACCGTCCACCCCACGGCAGGGGGAGCTACCCGGGGAATACCGGGTCGCCACCGACGAGGAGCTCGACACGAGGATTCTCGCGGCCAAGGCAACACTCGGCGGGCGCGCGGTCATCCTGGGCCACTTCTACCAGCGCGATGAGGTGGTCAAGTACGCAGACTTCGTGGGCGATTCCTACCAGCTGGCGCGCGCCGCCACCGAAAAGACGCAAGCCGAAGCCATCATCTTCTGCGGCGTCCATTTCATGGCCGAAACCGCCGACATGCTCTCCCGCCCGGACCAAGCGGTGATCCTACCTAACCTCGCCGCTGGCTGCTCGATGGCCGACATGGCCGACATCGATTCCGTCACCGACTGCTGGGAGGACCTCGCCGAGCTGTTCGGGACAGAGCCCGACGACGACGGCCGCGTACCGGTCATACCCGTCACCTACATGAACTCCTCGGCAGCGCTCAAGGGATTCTGCGGCCGCAATGGAGGGATTGTGTGTACCTCCTCGAACGCCGCGGCCGTGCTCGAATGGGCTTTCCAGCGGGGTCAGCGGGTGCTGTTCTTCCCCGACCAGCACCTGGGACGGAACACCGCCAAAGCGATGGGGGTGCCAGTGGGGCAGATGCCCCTGTGGAACCCGCGCAAACCGCTCGGCGGCAACGACGAGGCAGCACTGCAGGATGCCCGGGTCATCCTCTGGCACGGCTTCTGCTCGGTCCACAAACGCTTCTCAGTGAGCCAGATTGACCAGGCGAGAGCCGACTACCCCGGGGTCCGCGTGATCGTCCACCCGGAATGCCCCATGGAGGTGGTCGACGCAGCCGACGCCGCGGGCTCCACCGACTACATCCGGCGGGCCATCGAGTCGGCCGAACCTGGGACCACCTTCGCCGTCGGCACCGAAATCAACATGGTCAACCGGCTGGCCGGCCAGCACCCGGAGCACACCATCTTCTGCCTCGATCCGGTGATCTGCCCTTGTTCCACCATGTACCGCATCCACCCGGGCTACCTGGCCTGGGTGCTTGAGGGGCTGGTCGCAGGCACAGTGCTTAACCGGATCACCGTCGACGAGTCAGTCGCCGAACCGTCCCGGGTTGCGTTGGAACGCATGCTCGTCGTCCAGCCATGAGCACTGCCTCGCCCCGCCACGTTGTGGTGGTGGGCAGCGGTATCGCCGGACTCTACTCGGCGCTCCGCCTGCGGCACGCTATCCCCGGAGCCGCAGTCACCCTGATCACGAAGGCACAGGTTGAGGACAGTAACACCTGGTACGCCCAGGGCGGAATTGCTGGCGTGCTGCACAGCAGCGGCGGATCTGGGGACACGGCTCACCGGTGCGGCGCAGACCGGGGCGACAGCGTGGCGGGTCACGTTGCCGACACCCTCGCCGCTGGCGGCGGGTCCTGCGCGCCGGAAGCGGTGCAGGTCCTGTGCGCCGAGGCAGCCCGGCACATCGACGTGCTCCTGGGCCTGGGGACCCCGTTCGACCGCACAGCCGTCGGAGAACTGGCCCTGGGCAGGGAAGCAGCGCACTCGGCGTCGCGCATCCTGCACGCGGGCGGAGACGCCACAGGTCCAGCGGTCGCCCAGGCCCTGATTGCTGCGGTCCGGCAGGATCCGGGCATCTCCGTGCTGGAGAACTCGTTCCTGGCGGACCTGCTCACCGGCGGAGCTAACACAGCGGCACCGGCGGTAACCGGTGTCCAGATCCTGCGCGAGGGGGCCCTGACCACGGTCGACGCCGACGCCGTCATCCTCGCCACCGGGGGCGCGGGCCAGCTCTTCACCCACAACACGAATCCGGCGGTCGCCACCGGGGACGGGGTGGCGGCCGCGTGGCGGGCGGGCGCCGTCGTGAAGGATCTTGAATTTTTTCAGTTCCATCCCACGGCCCTTGACGTCCCCGGTAATGTGCTGATCTCGGAGGCGGTGCGTGGAGAGGGAGCGGTCCTGCTTGACGGGTCGGGGCAACGGTTCATGGCCGCTTACCACCCGGCCGCCGAGCTGGCCCCGCGGGACGTCATCTCCCGCAGCATCGCCCTCCACCTCAGGGACCGCGGCGAGGAACGGGTGTACCTCGATGCGACCGGTCTGGGCGGGCCGGACTTTCTCGCCACCCGCTTCCCGTCCCTGCACAGGCTGACGGCCGCCCACGGCTTCGACTGGTCGGTTGATCCACTGCCTGTCGTCCCGGCAGCCCACTACTGGATGGGCGGCATCCAGACAGACCTCTGGGGGCGGACCTCCCTTAAGGGTCTCTACGCCGTCGGCGAGACCGCCTGTACCGGGGTCCACGGGGCCAACCGGCTGGCCTCCAACTCCCTGCTGGAGGGGCTCGTCTTTGCCAGCCGTGCAGTCGACGCGCTCGCCGCAAGGACGGACGACGACGGCAGCGGCTGGCCCGGATTCCCCGCCACACCGCTCCAGTTCCCCGACACTGCAGCGAACGAGGTCTGCGACCGTCGTACCCTGCAGCGTCTGCTGACCGACCATGCGGCCGTGACGCGCAGCGGAGCCGGCCTGCGGGTAGCAGCCAAACAGCTCGACCAGTTCTCCGGTGCCAGCGGAACGGTCGAGCAGCGTGAAACGGGAAACCTGCTCATCGCCGCGCGGCTGCTCGTGCACGCGGCGGCGGCCCGCGAGGAATCGCGCGGCGCCCACTACCGCACCGATTTCCCGGGACGGCAGGCACACGGCGGCGACCCCCACCTCACCTCCTACCGAAGGGCGCAGCCATGAATCAGCTGACCACTCAGCCGGCACCGGCCGACGTCGATCGGATCGTTGCCGCGGCCCTCGCCGAAGACGCGCCGTGGGGGGACATCACGTCCGAGACGCTGATTCCCGCTGCCGCCACCGCGCAGGCATCGATCGTGGCTCGGCAGGCGGGAGTGTTCTGTGGCCAGCAGGTCATTGAGGCGGCGCTGCGGCTGACCGATCAGCGCACCACTGTGCGGTTCCTGGTGAACGACGGCGAGGCGTTCGCCGCCGGCGCCGTCCTGGCCGTCCTCACGGGCCCCGCCCGCGCGGTCCTCACCGCCGAGCGGGTGGCGCTGAACCTGGCGCAGCGACTCAGCGGGATCGCCACCCTGACCGCACAGTTCGTGCAGGCGGTGGCGGGCACCGGCGCGCGGATCGTCGACACCCGCAAGACCACGCCGGGGCTTCGGGTCCTGGAACGCTACGCGGTCCGCTGCGGGGGAGGATTCAATCACCGTTTCGGTCTCTCGGACGCCCTCATGGCCAAGGACAACCATCTTGCCCTGCTGACCCGCGGTGGTAGCACAGGCCTCACTGAGGCCCTCACCGCTGCGAAGGCACGTCTTCCGCACACCGTGCACTTCGAGGTTGAGGTGGACCGGATCGACCAGATCGAGCCGGTACTGGCCGCCGGGGTGGACACGATCATGCTTGACAACTTCAGTGTGGACCAGCTGACCGAGGGGGTCAGGCTGGTAGCCGGGCGCGCCCTGGTGGAAGCCAGCGGCAATGTGCGGCTGGACACCGTTGCGGCAATTGCCCGCACCGGGGTGGACATCATTTCCTCCGGCGCCCTGACCCACAGCGTCCATTCACTGGATCTGGGGCTCGACCTGGATCTTGGCCCGGCCCCGGACCAGGCCCCGGCCCCGGCGAGCGGCGCCCCCTGATGATCTATCTTGATGCAGCAGCGACTGCCCCGGTGCGGCAGGAGGTGCTGACCGCGATGTGGCCGCTGATGAGTTCGGACTTCGGGAACCCCTCCAGCCACCACGGGCTCGGGGAAGTGGCCGCAACAGCGCTCAGCGCCGCCCGCCAGGGCGCCGCAACGGTGCTCGGCTGCCGCGCCTCCGAACTGACCTTCACCTCGGGTGGCACTGAAGCCAACAACCTTGCGCTGAAGGGCATGGCCCTCGCCACTCCCCGCGACCGGCACCTGGTCACCAGCGCCATCGAGCACCCGGCGGTCCTTGAAACACTCGACTACCTGCGCCGGTTTCACGGGTTCCGGATCACCGTCGTCCCGGTATCGTCCACTGGCCTCGTCGACCCGGATGACCTGACCGCGGCGCTCACCCCTGGCACCACCCTGTGCTCGATCATGTACGCGAACAACGAGGTGGGAACTGTCCAGCCCGTGCGGGTCCTTGCGGACCGCTGCGCGGAGGTGTCAGTCCCCTTCCACACCGACGCCGTCCAGGCGGGCGGCTGGCTCCCGCTCACCGTCAGCGAGCTGGGAGTCGACGCGCTGACGCTGTCCGGGCACAAGTTGGGCGCGCCCAAGGGAACCGGTCTGCTCTATGTCAGGGGCCGCACCCCGGTGGAACCGCTGATCCACGGTGGCGGCCAGGAACGGGGGAGGCGTTCGGGGACGGAAAACGTTGCCGGAGCCGTGGGTCTCGCCACCGCCCTGGCGTTGGCGCAGGGGGAGCGGGAGGCCGCGGTCCCTGCCGCAACGGCGCAGCGGGACTTTCTCATCGGTCGGGTGCTGGACACCGTCCCCGGGGCGATCCTTACCGGCGACCCAGGGCAGCGGCTACCGCATCTTGCATCCTTCTGCTTTCCCGGTACCAGCGGCGAATCGGTGTTGCTGGAACTGGAACGGCGTGGCGTCGTCTGCTCCAGCGGGTCGGCCTGCGCCGCGGGCAGCGACGAGCCATCCGCGGTCCTTCTGGCGCTAGGGATAGAGCGGGAAACCGCGCAGACCGCGATCCGGTTCTCGTGGACCGCCGCCACCACTGAACGCGACATTGCCCTCGCCTCCAGGGCCGTCACCGCGGCCGTCGCATCGGTGCGGGGTCTGGGTCGGACGGCCTAGTCCGTATCGAAGACGGTGGGCGGCGCGGCTGTCTCCCGCGCCAGGAAGTGTGCCACAGCCTCGGGATCCTCGACATGGGCGAAATGCCCGGTTCTTGGTAGCACGCCGGCCCGTGCCTGTGGCAGCAACTGGGTCAGTTCCGCAACCTCCGCAGCCGAAGTGAAGACATCATGCCCGCCCCGCAGGATCAGTTGAGTGCCCCCGGCCTGCCGCCAGGGAGAAAAGTCATAGTCCCTGAGTTCCTTCGCTGCAACAGCGAAGGCGGCGGGACGGGCATCGACGGCGAGTGCATCGACGACCGGTCCGGTCAGGGCCGTCGGGCTGACGACGAAGGGCCTCAAGACCAGTTTCAGCAGGCCGGTCCGGTGCGCGACCGCGACCAGGCGGGGTCCCAGCGATCCGGTGAGGTCGAGGAACCGCATGATGGTCCTCATGCCGAGGAGCGGACCCATCGTCGGGAGGTTCCGCCACGGGTGGCGAAACGCACGCGAAGCTATCACCGTGGTGGGGGAGAGGACAACCACTGCCAGGGTGCGGTCCGGTTCGGCTGTAGCGATTTCGAGGGCTGGAACGGCGCCCATCGAATGCCCGAAGAGACGCCATCGACTGTAGCCCGCCTGGGTGAGCACCTCGACGATGGCCGCAGCCTGAGAGCGAATCGTAAAAGCGCCGACGCCGGGAGAGCCACCCCACCCTGGAAGGTCGATCACTACCGTATCCACCTCGGTGGGGAAGCTTGGTGCGGCCTGCAACTGACTGAAGGTGCGCCAGGATCCCGCCGCGCCATGCAGCAGCACCCACGGCGGCGCATCAACCCCGGCGGTCCGCGAAATCCTCACCTGAACCGATCCCAGCGCGGTGTGAAAGCGCTCGGTGGTGACGGTCGTGTAGGGCGAAACGGTGGGCATACCAGTAATTCTGCGCGGTGACCGGTGTGGATGCCTCCCTGTGAGCGGTTTCACTGATTAGACTCACAGCAGGGCAAGGCAACCACGATGACAGGACACAGATGAGCCGATCAACGCGAACCGCGCGGATCACTGCCAGGTGTGCGCTGGCGGTCACCGTCACGGTGGCGCTGGCCGGCTGCACCGGTCTGGAAATCGGTGACCGCCCGGCGCAAACCGGGACGGCGGCGGCGTCGTCGTCGGACAGCAGCCCTGCGGCACCCCAGGCGACCACCGAATCGGCGCCAAATCCGACGGTCGCAGTGCGCCCGGTCCCCGACGACGAGTGGGTGATCTTCACCGACCCGGACTCCCTCGCAAGCTTTGAGGTTCCGCCGGATTGGGTTGTCGAGCCGATCGAAGCCCCCGGGGACGGGTTCGCACCCGATTCCATCCACCTCGCCGTCGAGAATCCCGACGGCGATCTGATGGCGGAGCTCCACACCGGCATCAGTGCGGCGCCGGGGGATTGTTCGCCCGACGACGCCAGCCCTTACACGGTCATCCTCAGCCAACCGGTGGAGCTGCCGTCCACAGCAGCATCCGATCAGTCAATTGACCCCCGGCTAGTGGTCCGCCTGATCGAGGGCTTCAGGTTCTTCAGCTCCTACGGCATCACCGACGTGGTGGGTGGCGCCAACGGTGCCGCGTGCACGCTCACCAACACGGTGCAGGGCCCGGAGCACATCGGGCTGTACTCGTTTGGGGACGCGATCTCGCTGACCGCGTTGACTCCCGAGCAGGTCGGTTCCCGGACCGAGTCCTTCGAAACCATTGCCGACGCCGACAAATTCTTCGACTCGGCGCAATTCACCAGCATCCGCCGGATGATCGCGTCGCTGCAGCTCGCCGAGTAACGCTCACACCGCCGGCAGGTCGGGGAAGGTGACGCCGGTCATCGCGGCGCTGACGTCCCACAGCCTTCCGGCAATCACGGGGTCAAGCACCCGCGGCACCGGCGCCACCAGGACTGCGCTGCCTCTGGTCTCGCCCGGCCCGTCGGGGCCAAAGTAGTCGCCGCCGTGGGCCTGGGGAGACGTCGCCGCCGCCAGAATGGGCAGGGACCCGGCGATATCGGACTGCCCCAGGAGCCTGATGACGCCGCCGAGGACGTTCAACACGCCCGTGGTGCCCATGCCTGCTGTGAGATTGGTATTGGACAGGCCGGGATGGGCGGCCACCGCCATCAACGGCTCGCCCGACGCCTTCACCCGCCGGTCGAGCTCCATCGTGAAGAACAGGTTGGCAATCTTGCTCTGGTTGTAGGCGGTCCACCGGCGGTATTTGGTGGTGGAATTGAGGTCCTCGAAGTTTATGGCGCCCCGCTTGTGCGCCAGGCTGGAGACCGACACGACCCGCGGTTCTGCCGCTTCGCGGAGCCGGGCCAGCAGGAGACCCGTCAGCGCGTAGTGACCGAGGTGGTTGATGCCCAGTTGCTGCTCGAAGCCGTCCTCGGTGAGGATGCGTGGCGTGGCCATTACACCGGCATTGTTGATCAGAAGATCAAGCGGAGCGGTCCAGTCGGCGGCGAAGCGCCGCACCGAGGCCAGCGATGACAGGTCGAGGATCCGCAGCTCTGCCGTGGCGCCGTTGACCTGGGAACGAAGTGTCTCCAGGGCTGTCGCCCCCCGCGCCTCGTTCCGGCAGGCCAGGGTCACCGAGGCTCCTCGCCGGGCCAGGGCTATTGCCGTTTGCAGCCCGAGACCGCTGTTGGCTCCCGTGATCACTGCTGTGCGACCCTCAAGGTCGTGGACCTGGTGCTGGTGAGTGGAATTCACGAGGGAGCCTTCCTTGTTCTAACGTGGTGGTAGCTTCAGCATAGAGTCCCAACCCCGGGCTCGTCGCGCACTGCCACCCCACGTCGATCAGGAGTACATCCATGCAGCGATCGGTCACTGCCCGCATCACCGCGCGGACCAGCTCCGCCTCATCACTCGTCTTCGCCCTGGCGGCCGTGCGGAACTCCGGGTACAGCAGTTTCGACGAGAACCTTGTGGTGCTGGTGAATGACCAGCCGGTGGTCCCGGGGGAGCTGGCAGATATCCATGGGGGACGGCTTCACACCCTCCAGGTGGACGGCGAGGCGAGCATCGCACTTGAGTACAGCGCGACCGTCACTGGGACGGCCACCGCCGAGGAGGCTTCCGAAGCGGATCTTATTCGCTATGTCCGCCCCAGCCGCTACTGCGAATCGGACCGGCTCCTGCCGACGTCGTACGCCGAATTTGGCTCGTTGGCCGGATCTGGGCTGCTCAACGCGGTACGCGACTGGGTGGGTCAGGAGCTTGCGTATGTCGCCGGGTCCTCACGGCCGACCGACGGTGCCGTCGAAACCCTACTGGGCCGCCGCGGCGTGTGCCGGGACTACGCCCACCTGGTCATCTCGCTGTTGCGGGCGAAGGACGTCCCGGCACGGCTTGCCGCCGTGTATGCGCCGGGCCTGAGCCCGATGGATTTCCACGCTGTTGCCGAGGCGTGGGTGGACGGTGCCTGGCACGTAGTCGACGCCACCGGGATGGCACCGAGACAGGCGCTGCTGCGGATTGCCACGGGCCGGGATGCCGCGGACACGGCTTTTCTATCGACGGTGGGCGGCAGCCTACGGCTGGAGAAGCTTGAGGTCACGGCGGTGGTTGATTCCCTGCCCGTCGATCAGCCGGGTGCGCTGGTCCAGCTTCAGTAGTCGACGCGCGCGGAGTCGTCGACCCCCTCGCGGATTCGATGGGTAAGATCAAGCAGCTGTTCTAGCTCCCCGGTCTTGAGGATCGGACCCAGCAGGGTGTGGATCACCCGAACGTGCGCCGCGCCAATCTCGCGTTGCAGCTGGTGGCCCTGATCGGTCAGCGCCACCATCACGCCGCGCTGATCCTCCGGCGCCTGTTTCCGTTTGACCAACCCCTTGGACTCGAGACGTTCCACCATCCGACTGAGACTTGGCTGGGATATCAGCAGGCTCCGGTTGAGCTCGTTGAGCCGGGTCCAGCCAGTGGGACAGCGGGTGAGATTGAAAAGGACGTCGTACTCGCCGATCGCCAGCTTTTTGAAGGAGGGATCGGTGCGCAGGCGGCGCATCACTGCGACCTGGGCCCGGAACAGGGACTCCCAGGCCTCGGCCGTGAGACGGATCGCTGGCTCGGTGGTGTCAGACACGATGGGCCTCGGTCGGCGCGGTGAGCCGGTTCTGGAAGGTGGGTGGCGCCGGGATATGGGCGGGAGTGCGCTCGGTAAACTCTTTTCGAAGTACCGGAAGGACGTCTGATCCCAGCAGGTCCAGTTGCTCAAGCACTGCCTTCAGCGGCAATCCGGCGTGATCCACCAGGAACAGTTGGCGTTGGTAGTCGCCGAAGAACTCCCGGAACGTGAGGGTCTTCTCGATCATTTCCTGCGGGCTTCCGACGGTCAGCGGTGTCTGGGCGGTGAAGTCTTCGAGCGACGGTCCGTGGCCATAGACCGGTGCGTTGTCGAAGTAGGGGCGGAACTTCCTCACCGCGTCCTGAGAGTTGCGGCTGATGAAAAACTGCCCGCCCAGGCCCACGATTGCCTGTTCGGCGGTGCCGTGACCGTAGTGGGCATACCGTTCGCGATACAGCGAAATGAGCTGCTGATAGTGCTCCTTTGGCCAGAAGATGTTGTTGGCGAAAAAGCCGTCCCCGTAGTAGGCGGCGATCTCGGCCACCTGGGGGGTGCGGATTGAGCCATGCCACACGAAAGGGGCGATGCCGTCGAGCGGGCGGGGTGTTGAGGTGAAGTTGCGCAGTGGGGTGCGGTGTTTACCTTCCCAGGTCACCACGTCTTCGTCCCAGAGGCGACGGAGCAGGTTGTAGTTCTCAATGGTGAGCTCCACGCTGTCCTGCTGGTTCCTTCCAAACCATGGATAGACCGGCGCCGTGTTGCCCCGGCCGAGGATAAGATCAACGCGGCCGTCGGAGAGGTGTTGCAGCATGGCGAAGTCTTCGGCGATTTTCACCGGGTCATTGGTGGTGATCAGCGTGGTGGAGGTCGACAGGATGATGCGCTCGGTCTGGGCGGCAATGTAGCCGAGCAGGGTGGTGGGCGAGCTTGGCACGAAGGGCGGGTTGTGGTGCTCGCCGGTAGCGAAGACGTCCAGACCCACGTCCTCGGCGTGTTTGGCGATGGTCACCATTGCCTTGATGCGCTCGTGTTCGCTCGGTGCCGTCCCTGTGGTCGGGTCGACAGTGATATCGCCTACGGTGAAAATGCCGATTTGCATAGTTCCTCCTCCGGGTAGATGCATTTGCATCTACTACACGTGTAACCGGGGTTTCCGGCGCTTTGTTCCCGCGGTGAATTCGCCGCGGCCCGTCAGTGGGACTTTGCGCGCCGGCCGGTGGGATGGGATCCGGCGCGGGAGCGCAGGCGGGCCTCCCGCCGACCCTCCACGAGCCGGTACAGCACCGGCACCAGGATCAGTGTCAGAGCGGTGGACGAGACCAGGCCGCCGACCACCACGATCGCCAACGGCTGCGAGATGAAGCCTCCCTCGCCGGTGAATCCGAGTGCCATCGGGGTGAGCGCGAAGACGGTTGCCAGCGCGGTCATCAGAATGGGCCGCAGCCGCTGGCGGGCACCCTGGATGATGGCGTCCTCGACGCTCATGCCCGGGCTGCCGTCGTGTGGACGCCGGTACTGGTTGATGAGGTCGATGAGCACAATCGCGTTCGTCACCACGATGCCCACCAGCATCAACATGCCGATCAGTGATGGGAGCCCCAGGGGGATCTGCGTGATGACTAGCAGGGCAATGGCTCCAGTCGCGGCGAACGGCACCGAAACCAGCAGAATCAACGGTTGGATCAGGGACTTGAAGGTGGCCACCATGATCACGTAGACGATGGCGACGGCCGCCCAGAGCGCCAGGAACAGCTGGGCAAAGGAATCCGCCTGCTCAGCCGACGCGCCTCCCAGGGTGGCTGTAGCGCCCACCGCCAGGTCAATTCCCTCCAGACGCTCAGTCACGGCGGCGGTCAGCGCCCCCAGATTCTGCTCGGACGGCGTAATGGACACCTGGGCCGTGCGTTCCCCGTTGGCGCTGGTGACGGACAGCGGCACCGCAACCTCGACCACCGACGCCACCGAGGTCAGCGGAATAGGCCCGGCCGGCGTGGGAAGGCTCAGGTCCTGCAGCTGCCCGAGACTGGTCAGCTCGGTGCCTTCGCCGATCAGTACCGGATAGTCGGTGGTATCGAGGCGCACCTGGCCGCCAGGCACCGGGCTGATGCTCCCGCCCAGCAGGCCCGCAATCTGGCCCTCGCTGAGACCGGCGGCGACGGCGGCAGCCCGGTCCACGCTGATCTGCACCTGGGGCTGCGCGGCCGACAGGTTGCTGGTCACGTCGCCAGCACCCTCAACCCCCTGCAAAGCGTCGACGACGACGTCGCTCGCGGCCCGCAGGTCCCCGGACGTTGGAGCAGTGATGCTCACGTCGATGGTACTCGAGGTGCCGAGGCCCCCCTGCTGGGCGGACAGCGCGAAGGCCCCGACGCCGGTCAGCGACTCAAGGTCCTGCCGCACGTCATCCTGCAACTGCTCCTGGTCGGCATCCTCAGCGGTGATGACCGTGAAGGAGGCCACCGATGTCCCACCGGAGAGACGTGCAGCGAACCCGCTGGAGGCGTTGCCGATTGTCACCTGGACGTCGCGCACCTCGGGGAAGCCGGCCAGTACCTCCTCGGTCTGCGACGCGGCCGCCACTGTCGTGTCGAGGCTCGAACCAGGCTCAAGAGTCTGGGTGATGCTGAAGTTGTTCTGCCCGGTGCTTCCCAGCAGATTGGTCTGGAGCAGCGGAATCATGGCCGCCGTGCCGGCCAGGACCATCGCACCAGCGGTCAGGGTCCAGACGGGATGCCGTTGGGTGGCGCCCAGTACGGGAAGGTAGCCGCGCTGCAGCCACGACTTTCGCTCGGCCTGGTGTGCCTTGGCGCGCACCTCGGCGGGGTCGACGTCGGACGCCGCCGAGGGCAGGAACCAGTAGGCCAGCACCGGAACGATGGTGAGCGACACGGCGAGGGAGGCCAGCAGTGCCATCGAGACGGTCAGGGCAAACGGCCTGAACAGTTCACCGGCCAGGTCGCCGACAAAGGCGATGGGCGCAAAGACGGCAACCGTGGTCAGGGTGGAGGCGGTGATGGCCCCGGCCACCTCGCGGATGGCAGTCAAAATGGCGTCGCTTTTGTCTTCGCCGTAGCTGAGGTGCCGTTTGATGTTCTCGATCACCACGATCGAGTCATCCACCACCCGTCCGATGGCGATGGTGAGGGCGCCCAGCGTGAGGATGTTCAGCGAGTACCCGGTGGCCCACAGGCCGATGAAGGTCACCAGCAGGGACAACGGAATCGAGATGGCCGTGACCAGGGTGGACCGAACCGAGAGCAGGAACACCAGGATCACCAGGACGGCGAAACCAAGGCCCAGGATGCCCTCAGTGGTCAGGTCGCTGATGGAGCGCTCAATGAAGGGTGCCTGGTCAAAGATGACGGTGATCTCCGCGCCGTTGCCCAGCTCGGCTTCCAGCTGGGGCACCAGCTCGCCCACGAGGTTGGAGATCGCCACCGTATCGCCGTCAGGAATCTTCGTCACGGTCAAAGCGAGGGTTTCGGTGCCGTTGGTGCGGGTCACCGACGTGGCGTCGTCGTCGGCCACCGCCACGTCAGCGACGGATCCGAGAGTCGGCGGCGTGTCTGCCGGGTCAGGGGAACCGTCCTCCGACAGGAGAGGGAGCGCCCGGATGTCGTCGAGCGAAGCGATGGGGCTGCCGGCCTGGATGGTGAGGGAGCGGTCGCCGTCGGCAAGGGTGCCCACCGGGATCAGCTCGCCGTTGTTTTCCAGGGCGGTGGCGATGTCGCCGATCGTCAGGTCGTTCGCGGCCAGCTCCTGCCGGTCGGGGAGGATCGAGATGTACTGTCCGGCGCCGCCGCTGACCTCGGCGGCCCGCACGCCCTCGAGTTTCTGCAACCGTGGGACGGTCAGCCGGGCAAGGTCCCCGCTCAGTTCGCTCAGCGGCTGATCTGAGGAGACCGCCATGAACACGATGGGCAGGTCGGTGATGCTCCCGGCCAGGGACTGCGGTTCCACCTCGTCGGGGAGCAACGGCCGCACCGTGGAGATTGCGCGGTCCACCTGCCCCCGCGCCCGGTCCAGGTCGGTGCCGTAGGCGAACATCAGGTTGATGGTCGACACCCCGGTGCGGGAGGTGGCCGACGACGACTCAAGCCCCTCCACCCCGCTCAGGGCACTCTCCAGCGGCTCGCTCACTTGCTGATCAAGGTACTCGGGGGAGGCCCCGGGCACCGAGGACAGCACAGTGATCTGCGGGAACTCGAGCGACGGAATGAGTTCCTGTTTGAGCGAGCCCATGGTGATGACACCAAAGACCGACGCCAAAATGGTGATCAGTGCAATCAGCGCACGATTTCCCAGGGAGAGCTGAGCCAGACGGAACATGTGCCGCGCCTTCTACTTCTGCCGGCCGGATCGACGGCTCAGGGGGTGATTACTGGAGCTTCAGTACCCGGTCGGTTCTTGACAGGATGTCTGCGGCGAGTGAACGGTTCTCGTTGAGCTTGACGCCGTAGCCGGGGATCATGTCTTTCAGCTTCGGCTCCCAGGCCGGCAACTGCGCCGGGAAGCAGCGGCGCAGGATCTCCAGCATGATGGGCGCTGCGGTCGAGGCGCCGGGGGAAGCTCCCAGCAGTGCGCCAACCGAGCCGTCGGCGGCTGTGATGACCTCGGTGCCGAACTGCAGCACCCCGCCCTTGCCCGGAGCCTTCTTGATGATCTGCACGCGTTGTCCGGCGGTGATCAGGTCCCACTTGTCGCCGTCAGCGTCGGGAATGAACTCGTTGAGATAGGTGTTTTTCGCCTCGCGGTTTTTCAACACCTCGGAGATCAGGTACTTGGTCAGGGGCACGTTGTCCTTGGCGACCGCCAGCATGGGCACCAGGTTCGACGGGCGGATGGACCCGGGCAGGTCAAAGAACGAGCCGCGCTTGAGGAACTTTGTGGAGAAACCGGCGTAAGGACCGAACAACAGCGACCGTTCGCCGTTGACGTACCGGGTGTCAAGGTGCGGGACCGACATGGGCGGGGCGCCGACTGACGCCTGGCCGTAGACCTTGGCATTGTGCTGGTTGGCGACGTCGGGGTCGCCGCACTTCAGGAACTGTCCTGAGACGGGGAAGCCAGCAAAGCCCTTGCCTTCGGGGATGCCGGTGCGCTGCAGAAGGTGCAGGGCACCACCGCCCGCGCCGATGAACACGAAGCGGGCGCTCACTGTGCGCGCCTGCCCGGTGGCACGGTTGCGGACCTTGACGTCCCAGCGGCCGTTGGACCCGCGGGAGAGGTCAGCGACGTCGTGGTTGTAGTTCAGGTCCACACCCGTGGTTTCAAGGTAACTGGTGAGGCCGCGGGTCAGCGACCCGAAGTCGACGTCGGTCCCGCCCGCCACCCGTGAGGCGGCCACAGGCTGCCCCCCGGTCCGGCCGCTCATCAGCAGCGGTGCCCACTCAGCGATCGCCGAAGGATCCTCGGCGTGTTCGATGGTTTCGAAGAGCGGCTGGCTCCGCAGTGCTTCGTAGCGCCTGCGCAGGTAGGCGGTGTTCTTCTCGCCCCAGACGAAGCTCATGTGCGGCACCGGGTTGATGAATCCCGAGGGGTCGCCCAGGTGTCCGCTTTCCACCATGTGGGACCAGAACTGGCGCGATACCTGGAACTGTTCGTTGATCGCGACGGCTTTGGCGGAGTCGACCGTGCCGTCGGGTCCGGCGGGGGAGTAGTTCAGCTCGCAGAGGGCGGCGTGCCCGGTGCCCGCGTTATTCCACGGATCGGAACTTTCCAGTCCGGCCCGGTCGAGGCGCTCGAAGAGCGAGATGCTCCAGTCTGGCTGCAACTGCTTGAGGAAGGCGCCCAGGGTGGCGCTCATGATCCCTCCGCCGATCAGGACGACGTCGGTGTGTTCTGCGGGCATTCCCGCCTGGCTTGTAGCAGTCAACTTCATCTCCAGTAGCAAGGGCGCTTAGCTTTGAAGCGTAGCGTCTGGTGGGTTCCTTGGGTAATTGGCCAGCGGTTGTGGTCAGTACAGTGGTGGGTCATCAGTCGGTCTCGGTGGCTTCCAGGTCGACGTCGGCGAGATCGATGAGGTTGAATACCTCGTTCATCACCGGGCTGACCGGGTAGGTCGCCACCCGCTCCGAGACGGCCAGGGCGGAGATGGGGAAGGCCAGAGGGACCGCCGGCAGCCGCCGGGCAATCTGGTCGCTGATGTCCTGGTAGGCGGCCACCCGGTCTTCTCCGTTGGGTAGCGTGCGGGCACGATCGATCTTGCTGAACAACTGGTTGTCAGTGAAGGCGAACTCGTCAGTAGTGGTGCCGAACAACTGGCCCACAAAGTTGTCAGGATCCTGGTACGTCCCACTCCAGCCCAGGAGGTGGAACGCGCGGTCGTCGTCGTTCTGCACTGTCTCAAGGTACCCGTCGGCCCAGGCTGTGGGCACCGGCTCGATGGTGAAGCCTGCCTCTTCCAGCTGGGCCTGTACGACGGCGAATACCCCCTCGGGTGCGGGAAGGTACGGCCGTGAGACATCGGTGGGGTAATGGAAAGGAAGGGGTTCCCCGTCGTAGCCGGATTCCTCGAGCAACTCCCGGGCCAACTCGACGTCGTAATCGTAGGTGGTAATTTCCTCATTGGTGACCGCGAGCTTGGGTGGGACAAACTGATCCGCGGGGGCCGTGCCGTTCAGGAACAGACCCTCAATCACCGCTTGCTTGTCGATGGCGTGGGCTACCGCCTGGCGGAACAGGAGGCTATCCACTCCGGGAAAGTCCTGGTTCATGCCCAGGTACAGGATCGAGTAGGGGTCGCGCTGCAGGAGCTGCTGGCCTTCCCTGACCAGGGTGCCGGCATTGTCAACGGTGACGAAGTCGTAGCCGTCGATCTCGCCGGTAGTGAGAGCATCCAGTCGATCGTCGGGCAGGGCGAGCGTGGTGAACACGACGGTGCCGATCTCGCCGCGTTCGCCCCAGTAGTCGTCGAATGAGGTCAGCCGTACGTCGCCTGCCTCCCAGCTGTCGAAGGTGTAGGGCCCGGTGCCCACCGGATTGAGCGCATACCTCGAGAGCGCAGTGCCGTTGCGCTCTTCGGACAGGTCATCGGCCGCCAGTTCCTCAAGGGCCCGCGGTGAGGACATTGCGAACGAGGGCATCGCCAGGGCGGGGATAAACCCGGTGAGGCGGCTGTTGAGCTGGATCAGGACTTCGAATTGACCGAGCGGCTGGCAGGACGAGTAGACGGATAGCTCGGGTTCGTCGGAGTAGGCGTTGAAGACCGAGCCGAAGGCGATGGCGTTGTCCGCGGTGCGGGTATCGGCGGGCAGTGAATACCAGCGGTCGAAGTTCGCGCAGACGGCCTCGGCGTTGAACGGCTCGCCGTCGTGAAATTCAACGTCCTCGCGGAGGGTGAACGCGTAGGCGCGGCCGTCATCCCGTTCGTCCCACGAAGCGGCGAGCAGGGGTACCGGCTCAGAGGTGAGGGGGTCAATACCGACCAGGCCCTCAAGCAGCTGGCGTGTGATCCGGTAGGACTCGGTGTCGGCCACCAGCGCCGGGTCGAGCCCCGTCGGGTCGGCGGCGGCGCCGAAGGTGAAGACCGCCTCCGGCGCTCGGGGTGGAGCGGTTGCCGACGGCGTCGGAGTGGACGTCGTCGTCGGCGTAGGAACGGGGGTAGCGCCGGTGCAACCAGCAATGGTGAGGCCGAGAACAGCTGCCACTGCACCGCGGGCCGGTCTGGCCCAGCGGGAGGGTCGGGCAGCTTCGGTCGTCGCCATGGTCTCCTCAGCCGTAGCCGCGCACGGCGGAAAATTGATTAGGTTCTCCAGTCTAAATGATGATCACCGCCGCGGTCTGCGACCAACCGGCGGCCGGTCACCTAACGGGAAAAGGCTGGGATCCCGAGCACCATGACGGTGCTTGGGATCCCAGCCTAGATCGCCCTGGTCCGAATTAGAGGAGTCGAATCAGGGAGTCGATTACTCGCTAGGAGGCATCAGAACGGAGTCAACCATGTACACGGTTGCGTTCTGGGTCATGACGCCACCGCAAACAACAGCTGAGCCGTCTTCGCCGACAGTGATTTCGTCGCCCGAGCCCTCAACGGTCAGCTCTGCACCATTGGCGGTCATGTGGGTTCCGGCAACCTCGTCAGGGGACAGCTGACCTGGGACAACGTGGTAGGTCAGGATGCCTTCGAGGAGAGCCTTGTCGGTCTTGAGGGTTTCGATGGTTGCTTCGTCGATCTTGGCGAAGGCATCATCGGTAGGAGCGAAGACGGTGAACTCGCCACCGTTGAGGGTGTCAACGAGGTCAACGTCGGGGTTCAGCTGGCCGGTGACAGCAGCGGTCAGGGTGGTGAGGATGGGGTTGTTGGAAGCAGCGGTGGCTACTGGATCCAGGGCCATGCCGGCAACTGAGCCGTCGCCTTCTGGAACGGCTGCAGCGTAGTCGGCGCAGCCTGGGCCAACCAGGTTAGCGGCTGGGTCCATGTCTTCGCCCATTTCCTCTTCCATCCCCGACTCGGTTGCTTCGGGTGCGGCTTCGGTGGTGGTTGTTTCCTCAGCGGGCTCAGCTGCAGTGTCGCCGCCGCCGCATGCTGCGAGGCCGAACATGGCCACTGCAGCGACACCGAGGATGGAGAGCTTACGGCTCATGATGTTTCCCATTGAATTTTCTCCTTCATAGGTGTGACCGGGCGTACTCTGCCGATCAGCTAACTAACTTGTCGAACACATCGTGTCGATGTCTCATAGGTACTTCGCTCATGTCCGAACAGAGGATTGGTGGCTGATCCTGAAATCTTCTACGCCATTGAGAAACCGCGGAAACCCGGGGACTTTTAGGACTGAATGTGACCCAAGTCCCACTTTATGGCGGCCCGGCCGGGTAACGGAACGGTCACGCTGGCGGCCTCCTGCAGGTCGGCGTGCTACCCCGCAGCACAGCCTCGTTCGGGCAAAAGAAAACACCCCCGGCCGATACCGGGGGTGTTTACCTCTAACCCTGTGCGCAAGAAGGGACTTGAACCCTCACGTCCGAAGACACTGGATCCTAAATCCAGCGCGTCTGCCAATTCCGCCACTCGCGCCTTCGATGCCGAGGACAGCCAGGCCGCCCAAAACATCAGCCTCCAGTGTACGCGAATCTACTGAACGCCGAGGTCCTTCCTGAGCTTGGCCACATGGCCGGTAGCGCGCACGTTGTACTGAGCCAACTGCACCAGGCCATCGGGCCCGACGACGACGGTCGAGCGGATCAGCCCCTCATAGGTTTTGCCATAGTTCTTCTTCTCTCCCCAGGCTCCCCATGCTTCAGCCACCGTGTGGTCCTCATCGGACAACAGTGGGAAGGTGAGCTCCTCGTCGTCGGCGAATTTCCTGAGTTTGGAGACCCCATCGGGCGAGATACCCACCACTGTGTAGCCGGCCGCGGCCAGCGACGCGAGATTGTCGCGGAAGTTGCATGCCTGGGTGGTGCATCCAGGGGTGGCCGCGGCTGGGTAAAAATAGACGACCACACTGGTACCCGCAAGGTCCTTCAGCGACACCGAGGATCCGTCGGCTGCGGGCAGGGTGAAATCCGGGGCCGCATCGCCTGACATTAGCCGTTCAGCCATTATCAATATCCTTTCAGCTATTTGATTAGTTGCCTTGCACATGGTTGCGCTGACACTTTTCGCAAATCCTTAGCTATCATAAGTAAATAGGGTCGAGCCGTTTGAAACTACACCCAACTGCGGGACCAAGATCAACGCCGCACACCAGTGGGGCGAGAGGAAGTGTTTTCTTTTATGCCGGACCTGGAGCAATGGCCCACCGGTCGACTGCTGACAACCGCCGCTCGACTGGTGGAGCATGCGTGGAACGAGCAGTTGGTGTCGCTTGGCGTGACCCACGCCGGCGTGATCGCACTGGGTGTGTTGGCCAGCCAGGGGCCAATGACTCAGGCGAACCTTGCACAGATCGTGCGGGTTCAGGCGCAGACGATGGGTAAAACACTCTCCAGGCTTGAGACGCGGGGCCACGTCTCACGCACTCGGAATGATCTTGATCGCCGCAGCCACGTGGTTTCCATCACGGACGCTGGCAGCAGCGTCTTGCTAATGGCGAAAGATATTGAACGCACCCTGATCACCGGTGAGGGGCTGGTCTCGGACGAGCTGCGCGTCCACCTTCAGGGTGTGATCCGCGAACTTGGAGCGCCCCGGTGGACTACGAGCGCACCCGCCCCGTCGGTCGCCGTCGATGCCGTACCCGACGACGGCGAACTGCCGCCGTCCGGTTTGTCTGACGGCCCCGATGCACTGGTTCCTGGGGAACACTAGGGCATATCGTTCCTGAAGCTGGAGGTGGCGCCGCGCTTCACCAGACGCCCTTCACCAGCGGCTTCACCAGACGAGGTCGAGGTCGCCGTGCGCAGCGTAGATCAGGCGTTCCGGATCGCTCAGGACGTCGACCGGTCTGTCGCCACCGAGGTACCCATTGGGTAGGCAGAACCATTGCAGTAAATGTCTGTCTCTCCACCCTCCTGCGAGCCCGATCATGGCTACGCGGGCAATCGCGGGACGCGCGTGTCCGCTGTTGGGATCAAACTGGAACCCTGGGTAGAGGACCCGCCCTGCCCGGGTCACCACGCCCAGGATCTGGCGTTTCGCCGCGAGGCAGCCAGCTGGAGGTGAGAGAGGACCCACCATGTCGTCGACTTCCGGCCCGGTGAGCATGCCGAATTCTGCAGCAATGGAGGCCCAGCGGCCGCGTGCCACCCGCCGGCTTATTTCGCCGGCGTGTATTTCCCCGAAGGATGGCACCCCTTCCATGGCGACAATGTACTGCTTTACAGCCCCGTAGTCACTGATCCTGGAGAATTGCAACCAAATTGGTATCCGAGCGGGCGGTCTGCCCCCTCCTCGCGAGCATCGACCGCACCGGCTCTCACGACTGCCGAAGAGGTTTGCGGTCAGCGGTGGTCAGTAGAGGGCCGCAGCCCAGCTTTCGGCAGAGTAATCGGCGATGGGATACTTTTCGCGTCTGCAGGTCAATCAAAAAATAGCCTGACCGGGCGTTCTGCCGGTCAGGCTATTTTCGTGTGGTGCACCCCTCGGGACTTGAACCCGAAACCCTCTGATTAAGAGTCAGATGCTCTGCCAATTGAGCTAGAGGTGCGTGTTGATTGGGCCCATTGGGCCAACCGCAACAGCATGAAACTCTACCAGCACATCGGCTGAAACCCGAAATTGATTCTCCACGCCGTGGTTAGTCCACGCCGACCGACAGCACCCGGGACTGGGCCCCCTCATTCGTGGCAATCCACAGTGTGCCACCGGCGCCTTCGATCACGTCGCGCAATCGCCCATGCTCGCCGCCGAAATGGTTGACCGGCGTTCCGGCCGTTCCGGACGCGAGCGGCACCTGCCAGAGCCGTTCGCCGCGCAGACTACCGATGTAGGCAACGTCGTCGACGATCGCCATCCCGCTGGGGGAGGAGGTAGCTGTCGACGGCCAGACCACCTGGGCGTCGATGAACCCGTCAGCCCCGGGAGCGCCCGTCACGGCGGGCCAGCCGTAATTCCCACCGGGTTCAATGAGGTTTAGCTCGTCGTCGACCTCGGGGCCAAATTCGCTCGCCCACAGCCGGTCGGCGGAGTCCCAGGCAAGGCCCTGCACATTGCGGTGTCCGAGGCTGTAGATCGGTGAACCCTCCACCGGGTTGCCGGGGGCTGGATTGCCGTCGGCAGTGATGCGAAGGATCTTTCCGCCCAGGCTTGCTGGGTTCTGGGCCGAGGCGTCCTGCCCGGCATCGCCGGTGCCAACATACAAGTATCCGTCGGGGCCGAACTTGATCCGTCCGCCGTTGTGGATATTGGCCTTCGGAAGACCGGTCAACACCTCCTGGGGCTCACCCAGTCCGCCCTCGCCATAGGCGAGGCTGACCACCCGGTTGTCATCCGGTCCGGTGAAGTAGACGAACAGTCGCGGATCGGTGTCGAAGTCTGGTCCGATCGCCAGCCCGAGTAGCCCGCCCTCGCCCGCCGCGGCAATCTCCCGGCCAAGGGTGCCGATGGTGGTGGTAGATCCGTCCACGATCCGTTTGATCTCTCCGGATTCCCGTTCAGTGACCAGCAGCGACCCGTCGGGCAGCGCAGCCAACCCCCAGGGCACACTGAGATCTGCGGCGACAGTCTTTGCGGGGGAGAGGGCAGGCAAGGGGGACGTGGTCGACGGCGCCGGACTGGCCGACGTCGGGCCGCTCGCGGAAGATGATTCCCCCGCCGGGGTGGCCGACGTCGGGGCTCCGCCAACGATCGGTGCTGGCTCAAGGGCTGTGCACGCGCTGACGCCCACGAGCATCACGAGCAGCGGGACGCTCAGCACGCATGTGAAGAGATGTCGGTTTGTCAGCACGATGGCTCACTCCTTGATTTGGCGACCCCGCGGGTCTGGGCCTTCCCCTAGCGCGGGAGTCGACCTCGGCCCAGCATCGTCCGCGACCTGGCTGCGGGAATCGAGAGGTGCGCGGGAGCGGAACCACCAGACGGCGCCAACGACGACGACGATCAGCAGCACCCAGAGCAGTGCATCCATGACACGTCTCCTCCTCATGATGCGGAAAACCCGGACACGTTCGACGTTACGGCCACGTTTCGCGGGTGTCCACCGCCGGGCGGGTGCTCATTCGGCGAGAGACTAGGGTGGGGCGAATGGACAAGATCACCACCGTGTCGGTGCCCAGCGTGGAAATGCTCGATGCCCTGCGGCCAGGTCCCGCGGGGATTTCGCTGGTCGTGTGGGACTTCGACCAAGGGCCGGTGGGGGTGGAGTTGGCTGACATTGACGCCGCGGTTCTGCCGTATATGTCGTCACCCGATCAGTTCGGTCACGCGGTGCGGAGCGCACCCAGCCTGCTGCTCGTGCAGACCCAGACCACCGGCTACGAGGGCATCCCCGAACTGGTTGGCGACGACGTCGCTGTCGCCAGTGCAGCGGGGGTCCACGCTGCGGCGACCGCCGAGCTTGCGATCGGCCTGGCCATTGCCTCGCTCCGGGGCATCGACGACGCGGTCCGCAACCAGACCCTCGGGCAGTGGAAACCCGCGCGCTACCCGGGGCTCGCCGATCGGAGGGTGCTGCTCGTCGGGGTGGGAGGAATCGGCGTCGAGATTGCTCGCCGTCTCGACCCCTTCGAGGTGGAACTTACCCGGGTGGGCCGTTCTGCCCGCGACGACGAGCGGGGGCACGTTCACGGCACCGATGAACTCGTGGCGCTCGCCGAACAGGCTGAGGTGCTGATTGTCATCACCCCGCTGAGCGATTCCACCCGTGGCCTGATCAACGCCGAGGTGCTGGCGGCGATGCCCGACGGCGCACTGGTGGTCAACGTTGCCCGCGGCGCAGTGGTCGATAGTGAGGCTTTGACAGCGGAGGTGGTCTCCGGTCGGCTCTCGGCGGCCGTTGACGTCTTCGATCCGGAACCTGTTCCGGAGGGGCACCCGCTGTGGTTAGCTAGTGGGGCTTTAATCACACCGCATAGCGGAGGTAACACCGGGGCCTTCTGGCCACGCATGATCAAACTGCTGAAGCACCAACTGGACTGCTTTGCCACCGGCAAGGAACCGGAAAACCTGGTACAGCGGGGGTCGCTGTACAGCTGATCTTGCTGGCAATCATCAGCCCATCGCGATGAATGTGGTCATGAACGCGCTGAAGTCCTCGTGGTCGTCCCGTTGATCGATCATGAGGCGGGAGTGTGGGCCCGAGCTGAATCGGGCCTCAGGGTGGACGCCGAACCTGAAGGTCCGCCCCGTACTGGTGCCGACCTCGAAGTGACCGCCGGCGAGGCGGCGGGCATGCGACAGGTTGGTCATGTTGATCTCGACCGGTACCCCCGCGCTGGCCAGCGTCTGTGCATCGACGGGAGCAATCATGATCTCGGTCGGCTTCCACCGGTAGCCCACCACGTAATATTTCGGGGTGACCACACGGGCGCCGTCGGGATCCCGGTGGTGATAGCGTTCGTTGGCCGCGAAGACCAGGTTGTAGTCGCCATAGTTGGGGATCTGCGAGTCAAAAATCTTCCGCAGGCTGTCCTTGAGCTGGTCGCTATCGGGGGTCCGGTCGGGCGGTTGCGGGAGGGCAGGGTCCGATGGAGGCGTCGACATAGTGCCAAGTTTACGTGCCCCGGATCCCAGCTTGATGGTCCAGCATGAGGGTGGCGAGTCCCCGCGGGGCCGGCGACCGCATAACCGGGGAGCGGCCGACGTCGGGCAGGAACCGTGCGCAGCCGCCCGCCGATCCCGTAACAGGCCGGTCATATGGAATTGAAGTGAAAGCGCATACGCCTAGACTTTGACCCATGAGCGTGGAAAATACCCCAGATATCAAGCCGCGAAGCCGGGCCGTCACCGATGGATTTGAACGGGCTCCGGCCCGCGGAATGCTCCGGGCGATCGGGATGGGCGATGACGATTTCGCCAAGCCGCAGGTCGGCGTCGCGAGCTCGTGGAATGAAATCACGCCGTGCAACCTGTCCTTGAACCGGCTGGCTCAGAGCGCCAAGGAAGGCGTGCATGCTGCTGGCGGGTTCCCGATGCAGTTCGGGACCATCTCCGTTTCCGACGGCATTTCGATGGGCCATTCCGGTATGCATTTCTCGCTGGTGTCGCGTGAAGTGATCGCCGATTCGGTGGAGACCGTCATGGAGGCCGAGCGGATCGACGGGTCGGTGCTGCTGGCGGGCTGCGACAAGTCGCTGCCGGGGATGCTGATGGCCGCGGCCCGGCTCAACCTGGCAAGCGTCTTTTTGTACGGTGGGTCGATCATGCCGGGCTGGGTGAAGCTCGAAGACGGCACCGAGCGGGAAGTCACCCTCATCGACGCTTTCGAAGCCGTGGGCGCCTGCGCCGCCGGCAAGATGAGCGAAGAGGATCTCACCCGCATCGAAAAGGCAGTCTGTCCCGGTGAAGGCGCCTGCGGTGGCATGTACACCGCCAACACCATGGCGTGCATCGGTGAGGCGTTGGGCATGTCGCTTCCGGGCTCGGCGGCGCCGCCGTCGGCCGACCGGCGTCGGGACGAGTTTGCCCGCAAATCGGGGCAGGCAGTGGTCAACCTGCTGCGCCTCGGGATCACCGCCCGCGACATCATGACCCGCAAGGCGTTCGAGAACGCCATTGCCGTCACCATGGCCTTCGGCGGGTCGACCAACGCCGTGCTGCACCTGCTGGCGATTGCCCGCGAAGCCGAGGTCGAGCTCACCCTTGACGACTTCAACCGGATCGGAGACCGGATTCCTCACCTCGGCGACCTGAAGCCGTTCGGCCGCTACGTGATGACCGACGTTGACAAGGTGGGAGGCGTCCCGGTCATCATGCGTGCGCTGCTCGACGCCGGGCTGTTGCACGGCGACGTCATGACCGTGACCGGGAAGACCCTCGCCGAGAACCTGGCGGCCATCAATCCGCCCGACCTCGACGGCAAGATCCTCCGCGCGCTCGACAACCCGATCCACGCCAGTGGCGGGATCACGATCGTGAAGGGGTCGCTCGCCCCGGACGGTGCGGTCGTCAAGACCGCGGGATTCGACGCCGAGGTCTTCGAAGGAACGGCCCGCGTGTTCGAGCGGGAGCAGGGCGCGTTGAAGGCGCTTGCCGACGGCGAAGTGAAGGCTGGCGACGTCGTCGTGATCCGCTACGAGGGCCCCAAGGGCGGTCCGGGGATGCGGGAAATGCTGGCGATCACAGGTGCAATCAAGGGCGCAGGTCTGGGCAGGGATGTGCTGCTGCTGACCGACGGCCGGTTCTCCGGCGGCACCACCGGGCTGTGCATTGGACATGTCGCGCCGGAAGCCGTCGACGGCGGGCCCATCGCCTTTGTGAAGGATGGCGACCGGATCCGCGTCGACATCCCGAACAAGACCTTTGACCTGCTGGTGGACGAAGCCGAACTGGAGAGCCGGAAGGTGGGCTGGGAGCCGCTGCCGGCGATCTACACCAAGGGTGTGCTGGCCAAGTACGCGAAGCTGGTGCACTCGGCATCCGAGGGCGCCTACTGCGGCTAGCCTGCGGGCCCGCCGCGCCTGTTGCGCCGCGGTGTTGCTGTCGCGCTGCGGGGTTGCTGTTGCGCTGCGAGTGCGGCGTCGCGCTGCGAGTGCGACAGGCTCGACCCTTGCCGCTGAACCGTGTTGAACCTGACCGGTCGCGGATTCCGGCCCTCGACCGGATGGAATCCGCGGGCCCTGGGGCCGTTTGCCGGGTGGGTCTGTGCGGCGGATCTGTCACGGTTGAGTCCGGTTTGGTAGCGCCAGAAATAGCCGAGTCCCCACGTGAGGCAGACCTAGTAGCCTGCCTCAAGGTCCGAGCTGCGGGAGTGCATTTGGGTCCTTCGGTGGCCGGTTTTTTGGTCTGGAAAATACTTCAGAAAGTTTTTCTGTGTACCTGGGTTGGGCCCTAATAATGTCGGTGGCGGGTGATGGAATGGGGGTATGAAAAGCAGTAGAGCTTCTGCTACTGGATCGGGGTTCCGTCCCGGGTCCGGTCCGGATTCTGGCTCCGCGGGTGGGCCCGCGGATACGTCCGCGGGGGCTTTCACGGGCGGTCCCGCGGGGGCTTTCGGTGGAGCTTCGGGTGGGGCTTCGGGTGGGTATGGTCTGGGTGGTCCGTTGAGTGTGGCCGCCGTGTGGACGGCGCCTGTGATGAAGGCGCTGGAGCCCCGGCCGAAAAGGGATCTCCCTGATTCTCAGACTGATTTTCTGAATTTCTTCCGGGTGGGGTCTGATCCGGATGTGCGGGTGCGTTCCAGTGATGGCCCGCCGGCGTTGACGGGTCGGCTCGGGTTGGTCGCGGTCGCTGGCCTGGAC
>NZ_JBTNDE010000019.1:0-66252 GCF_054511155.1 Arthrobacter glycogeni
GCGGCATTTCTGTGACCAGTGCCCGGGCTAATCCGAGCAGCCGGCTGCCGCGGGACGGGGACTCCCGCCGCGCCAACGCGACCTGCGCGCCAACACTGTTGCCTTGCTCCGTCGCGGGTACCCCGGCGTCGGCCTGGATTTGACGTTCGGAGACGTCGAAGGCGACAGCGATCCGGGCCTGCACCCCCGCAATAGCGGACTTGAGATCCTCCAAGCCACGGAGCTGATCAACCAACCCAGCAGAGGTCACGGCCGGCTTCAGTACCTTCAAGGCGTCGAGCAACACCCCGGTCCCAACCCCCGGAACAATCCTGAACCCCGGAACGGTGCCGGCGCTAGATGCCCCGCGCCGAGCCGTCACCGGGAGGGGAAATCCCTTCCGGACCAACACTGGAGCTGCGCTTCCGTCCATACAAATATTGTTTCAGGTGGCTCCGACATTTTTAGGAACCAAAAGGACTGCTAGCGTAGCGCTCTGATGGCGAATGAACCCTGGTGACGAGCGTGAAGGTTCCCGCCGTTCTGACGCAGTTTTAAGCCAGTGATGGCTCCATCTTCCGAAGGGTTTGCGCACCAAGGACAGACTCAGCGCAGCCTTTACACAGGATAAGGGAATCGGTCGTTTTGGCGAGTTTGCTAATGCTACTTTCTATCCAGCGGCGGTAAGGATCCGGCGCACCTTTCATCACTCTTCAGGAGCATCCCATGGTCTCTCTCTTTGCCACCCTCCACGTCCTCGGCATCAAAGCCACTGAACGCCTCCGCCGCGACCAGACCGGCGCCACCGCCGTTGAATATGCTCTCATGGTGGGGCTAATTGCCGTCGTTCTGATCGCGGGAGTGACCGTCTTCGGTGGACAACTGACGGAATTTTTTGATGGCCTTGGTGACCAAATCGGAATTGGTTAGTAGCCAACAGCAGTCAGCGAAGCTCCGACCGCCTGTCTCGCCAGAATAACGAACACTTGTCTACCTCTGCACCAATCTGCAGTTGAGGCAGGGGCACTTAATAGTGCTGCCGCCTCAAAGCATCCCTCGGAAGATAAATAATGAAGCGATTGCGCTCCGAATCAGGTGCAGCGGCTGTGGAGTTTGCCTTGGTCGCGCCACTTCTCCTGCTGCTTCTTCTTGGCATTGTTGAATTCGGGCGTGTCTTCAACGCTCAGATTCAGGTCACGGCCGCGGCACGTGAAGCGGTGCGCTCCATGGCCATATACCCGGACGACGAGAGTTTAGCGAAAGAAACAGCGATTGCATCGCTTCCGGGATTTGATGCCGCGCAGATCCAGGTAATTGCTACTGCCTGCTCTGAGCGCAAGACAACGGTCTCCGTAACCTACCCGATGGGCCTGCTGTCCGGCCTGTTCGCGGATGCGGTTTCGCTGGAAGGCAGGGGCGTCATGCGATGCGGCGGATAGCCAAGGGTGAAGATGGCGCAGTCGCAGTCATGACCGCTCTGTTCATGGTGTTGGTGCTGGGGATGACAGCAATTGTGATTGATATTGGCATGCTTTACGCGGAGCGCGCGCAGCTCCAGAACGGGGCCGACGCCGCAGCGCTAGCTATCGCGCAGGATTGCGCGGAAGGCTCGAATTGCAACAATGCGGCCGCCGCAGTCACGGCAATGACACTTGCCAGCGCTAACGCCAACGACGGTTTCGCCGACGCCTCACCGAGGATTGTAGGCAATACCGTCACTGTCCAGGCGAAGACTTTAACCGCCGACGGAGAGCCTGCGGTTCAGCACTGGTTCGCTCCCATCCTAGGAATTGACGAAACAGTGGTTGGCGCCAAAGCCAGTGCTTCGTGGGGTAGTCCTACCGCTGGGCAGACCGCGTTTCCTCTCGCTTTCTCGGTATGCCAGGTCAAGGACGACATCGATGGGGACCTCCAACGCCTGGTCAGTCACGGGCCTGATGCCAATCGTGGCTGCAACTATGGCCCATCCGGGCAGGTTGCACCCGGAGGGTTTGGCTGGCTTGAGCAGGATAGCAACGCCTGCGGCGCCTCCATCGATGTGGCTGCGGGCCCGGCGCCCGGGCGCCCTGGCAACAGCGCACCCGCTGACTGTGACGACGTGCTGCGGTCCTGGGCGACTGACATTTCCTCGGGGAAGGAAGTCACGGTGCTCCTTCCAATCTTTGTTAAAGTAACGGGGAGCGGCAACAACACGGGTTACCACCTGACATCCTTCGCTGCTTTTCAGGTAGTTGGGTGGAAGTTCAGCGGAGGTAGTAACTCGTTGCCGCTGAGCTTCCGCAACACCGCAGCGCACGTCGGATCTTCCCTATCGTGCACCGGTGGTTGCAGGGGAATCATCGGCAAGTTTGTCGAATACGTATCGCTTGAAGATAACTTCACCATCGGCCCTCCTACCGGGTTCGGGGCCACCATTGTGAAACTAACAGGTTAGAGGCAAACAAAGAGTGAAAAGCCGGATCATTGGGGCGACCGTTGCGGTCATGTTGGCAGTCGTGGGGGCTGTCCTCCTGGTGTCCTACGTCAATGGTTCCGAGGAGCGTGCCCTTGCCGGCACCGAGACGCAGATAGTCCTAGTTGTTCGTGACGGTCTGTCGGTACCGGAGGGAACCTCCGCGGAAGCCCTGAGGGACTTCGTTAGCGAAAAAGCAGTGCCTGCGAAGGTGGTTCCCCCGGACGCCGTGCGGACCCTGGAGGCTATCGCTGGCCAGCAAACTACCGTTGAGCTTGTATCTGGTGAGCAACTGCTAAGTTCGAGGTTTGCCAACCCGGAGGAAATCAGCGCCAACGAGGCCGTATCACTGCCTGAAGGCATGCAGGAAGTAACTATTCTGCTTGAGCCTCAACGCGTTGTCGGCGGTCAACTAGCGCCCGGTGACACCGTAGGTCTCATTGTGTCGCTAGAAGGCGACGCGGCTGAGGAACGACCGTCGATGACACAACTCACCATGCACAAAGTTTTGGTAACCACCGTTCAAGGGCTAGGCGAGACAGCGTTAGCAGAAACCGGTGAGGATTCCATCGCAACCCCAGTTCCACCCGGCAGCGTGCTCGTGACCTTGGCACGTACCGCACCGGACGTCGAGGAAATCGTGTATGCGCAAGAGTTCGGGCGTATCTGGCTTTCCAAGGAACCCGCTTCAGCGTCCGAGGAAGGTACGCGTTCGGTTACCAGCAAAGAGCTCTTCGAATGAGCCGCTACGCGTTAGTAGCAGCCAGTCCAGAGTTTCATGAACGTTTGAAGTCGGCTGCCACCGGAGCGCTTGCGGGCGATCTCCATTTTTGGCAGGGCACCAACCTTCCCGCGAGTTCCCAGGAGCTCGTTGAAAAGCTTGCGGACCCACGTCTCCTGGATGTCCTCATCCTTGGACCAGGCTTACCGCTGGAGGACGCTCTGCGGCTGGCCGACGAATTCGAAGTGCAACACCCCGAGGTCAGTGTCCTCCTGGTCTCCCAACCGAACCCGGCGCTGGTGCTCAGCGCCATGCGCGCCGGCATCCGGGATGTGGTCGAACCTGAAGCTGACGTCGCGGGCTTGAGCGTACTACTCCACCGCGCCACCCGCAGCGCCGCGATTCGCCGTCGGGCTGCCAGCCTGTCCTCTGAATCTGGCGGCTCGGCTAACGGCCGGGTCATCGCCGTGGTGTCACCCAAGGGGGGAGCTGGCAAGACCACTGTCGCAAGCAATCTTGCGGTCGGGTTGGCTGCCAACGCTCCCCACGCTACGGTAGTGGTCGATCTCGATCTGCAGTTCGGCGATGTGGCCAGCTCGCTGTCAATCGTCGCGGATCATTCGGTGACCGATGCTGTCCACGGACCGGCCCGTCGCGACACGATGGTATTGAAATCGTTCCTCAGCGCTCATCCGACCGGGTTGTTCGCCCTCTGCGCTCCGGACTTACCCGATTCGGCGGACCAGGTCTCGGGCGAGGACGTCTCGCACCTTCTTGAGCAGCTATCCAGTCAGTATCGCTATGTGATCGTCGATACGTCGCCGGGTCTTTCGGACCACACCCTTGCTGCCCTCGATAAGGCAACCGACTTTGTGTTCGTGAGCGGTATGGACGTCCCGAGCGTACGAGGGCTTCGCAAAGAGCTCGATGTTTTGCGGGAACTAGGGTTGACACCGATTACCCGCCATATTGTGCTCAATAGCGCGGATCAACGCGATGGTCTTAGATTGGCCGATGTCGAGGCTACGCTCGGCACAAAGGTTGATGTTGTTATCCCTGCCTCGAGAGCCGTGCGGATCTCCACCAACCAGGGTTCGCCGCTCCTGCAGGGTAAGAAGCGTGATCCTGCGTCAAAGGCGTTGAGAAAATTGCTTCTCCGGTTCGACCCGCCGGCACCGATCAGTTCCAAAGGGCAAGGACGCCACCGGGGAGGGAAATCGTGAATCTGGCAGAACGGTTGGAAGCTGCCCGGCGCACGCCGGGCGTATCAGACGGCCCTCTACCTAGCCAGGAGCGGCCGTCGGACAACCAACCGCGATCTGCTGCGTCCGAGGCGAAAACGACGGCGGGCCAGTCGCCTCGGCCAAGCAAACCTACCCAAGTGGCGCCCCCACCAGCAAGGGACGCGCTCGCAAAGTTGAAGGACAGGGCGGGAACCATCTTGTTCGAGCGCCTGGGTAACAGGCTGCTCGACTCTGCCCTCACTGAGGAGCAACTGCACGCCTTGGTGCAGGAGGAATTGATTCAGGTAGTCGAGGAGGAGGAAGTTCCACTCTCCAAGGAGGAGCGTCAACGGCTGATCCGCGGGGTAAGCGATGATGTGCTCGGCTACGGTCCTCTGCAACACCTGCTCGATGACGAGAACATCACTGAGATCATGGTCAACGGCCCCAACATGATCTACGTCGAGCACAAAGGCAAGCTGACCCGCAGCGGAGTGCGATTTGCCTCGGAAGAGCATTTGCGCAAGGTGATTGAACGCATTGTCTCGCGGGTGGGGCGCCGGATCGACGAGTCATCGCCGCTGGTGGATGCGCGCCTCGCCGACGGCTCCCGCGTCAACGCGGTGATCCCACCGCTGGCCGTCAACGGATCGTCCCTGACCATCCGCAAGTTCGCTACCGACCCATTTCAGGTTAGTGACCTGATTGGCTTCGGCACGCTGTCACCCGACATGGCCGAGTTGCTGGACGCCTGTGTCAAAGCCCGTCTTAACATCATTGTTTCCGGAGGTACCGGCACCGGCAAGACGACCTTGTTGAACGTCCTCTCTTCCTTTATCCCCGAAGGTGAACGGATTGTCACTATCGAGGATGCCGTAGAACTGCAACTGCAGCAGGACCATGTGGTGCGTCTGGAGAGCAGGCCCACCAACATCGAAGGCAAGGGTGAGATCACCATTCGCGACCTCGTGCGAAACTCCCTGCGGATGCGACCGGACCGCATTGTGGTGGGTGAAGTTCGCGGAGGCGAAACGCTTGACATGCTCCAGGCGATGAATACCGGCCACGATGGATCTTTGTCCACGGTGCACTCCAATTCCCCACGCGATGCGATCGCGCGACTGGAAACCCTCGTGTTGATGGCGGGAATGGATCTCCCTTTGAGGGCGGTACGGGAACAGATCGCCGCAGCGGTAGACGTCATTGTCCAGTTGACACGGTTGCGTGATGGCACCAGACGAGTAACCCATGTGACCGAGGTGCAGGGCATGGAAGGTGAGATTGTCACGCTCCAGGACGCCTTCGTCTTTGACTACAGCGCAGGTCTCGATTCCAACGGTCGTTTCCTTGGCACGCCCGTAGCAACCGGGGTAAGGCCAAAGTTCACTGACAAATTCCGGGATCTGGGCATAGAACTGTCACCTAGCGTCTTCGGCTCTCCGCTCAATGGCAGGAATGACCGATGACAACTGACCCACCGGTTGCCCAGCTAGTCCTGGGAATAGTGGCTTGCTTTGCGGCGCTCGCCGCAGCAATATTCCTTGTCCTTATTCCACGGGCACCCAAGAACGCACTGAACCGTAGCAAAACGACAGCAGCACCGGCGTCGGTCCAGCTAACGCAGTTGGCTTCTCTGACAACGGGCATGATCGATAGCCTCCTCAAACGCCGGAATCTCATGGCCGGAATCGCAGGACGGCTCGAGGACGCCGGACTGAAGATTCGGCCTGCGGACTTCGTCGTGCTGACCGCCGTGGGCACCGTCCTCGCTGCGTGTATCGGTCTGATCTTTCTCGGGCTCTTCACCGCCATACTATTCGCGGTGGCCGTGCCGCTCTTGGTCAAAGTTGGCCTAGGACTGCTTATTTCGCGCCGTCGTAAGCAGTTTGCCGATCAGCTGGACGATACCTTGCAACTGCTTGCCGGCGGGCTCCGGGCTGGCCACAGTCTGCTTCGCGCCATTGATGCCGTCTCGGCTGATTCCGAGGCGCCCACGGCCGAGGAATTCACCCGAATCATCAATGAAACGCGGCTCGGTCGTGACCTTGGCGAAGCGCTCGATGATGCGTCGTTGCGGATGCAATCTGAAGATTTTTCCTGGGTTGCGCAGGCTATCGCCATTCATCGTGAGGTTGGGGGGAACCTGGCTACCGTCCTGGACCAGGTGGGGAAGACGATCCGCGAGCGTAACCAGATTCGACGCCAAGTGGTCGCACTAAGTGCCGAAGGTAAACTATCTGCGCTGATCCTGATGGGGCTGCCTTTCGTCCTCGGCGGGGTGCTTCTCCTGATTAGTCCGGGATACATGGACCCTTTGTTCCAGCATCCGATCGGTTTCATCTTGATTGGCGTTTCTTTCATCTTGCTTCTGGTCGGCGCACTTTGGCTGAAGAAAGTCATCTCAATCAAGTTCTAGTTGCCAAGTCAGACCTTACATCAGGAAGGAATACAGGGATGCCACCTCTAGTGATTTTCGCAATCTGCGCGATCCTTGCGGCTATTCTGCTGTTTGCGTGGTCGATAATTGGTGGATCAGTTCCGGGCCGAAAGGCTATGCAAACCAACCTTGTGCGGGGCATCACTGCCGAATCCAAGTCCAAGAAGCAGCGCAACGGCCGAATCGAAGCTATTGCTGGCCGATTCACGCCCGACCTTCTCGTTGCAAAACTCGATCGCCAACTGGCCCTCGCCGGACGACCACCGTCCTGGCCACTCAGGCGTATCGTGTCTGCCAAAATCGCCCTGGCAGTTGTAGCTGCCATCCTGGGAGTTCTCTACGTTGGAGGGGTACCCGGCCCTAAAAGTATCCTGCTCGCCGTAGCCGCCACCATCGTCGCCTACTTCCTACCTGACCTGCTGATCTATAGCAAAGGAACCGAGCGGCAGGCCGCCATTGCACTGGAACTTCCAGATACGCTGGACCAGATGACCATCGCCGTCGAGGCCGGGCTGGGGTTTGACTCCGCAATGGCGCGTGCGGGGCAAAACGGTAAGGGCCCACTGGCGGCTGAGCTTGTCCGTACCCTCCAGGACATGCAATTAGGGATGGGGCGACGTGACGCCTACACCGCCCTGCTTGCCCGGACAAAGGCGCCAGACTTGCGACGTTTCGTCAGCGCGATCGTGCAGGCAGACCGCTACGGCATTTCGATTTCGAGCGTGCTGCGGGTTCAGGCAAGCGAGATGAGATTGAAACGACGGCAACGCGCAGAAGAGAAGGCGATGCAGATTCCCGTCAAGGTACTGTTCCCTTTGATGGTGTGCATTCTGCCCGTTTTGTTCATCGTGTTGCTGGGGCCGGCAGGAATCAACGTGTTCACTACCGTGACCCAGTGAACGCCCCCGCCTCGTGCCCCGCGAACCAGCCCGGAACTTGATCTGCTGGCATCGCCGGGGACCATAGGTAACCCTGGGCAAACTGCACCCGCATGCGGGCGATTTCGTTCAGCTGCTCACGCGTCTCCACCCCTTCGGCCACCACTCGCAAACCCAACGCCCGCCCCATTGCAGCAATAGCCTCCACAATGGGACCGGCATCCGCGTCGTCCCCGCCAAGACACTCGGTGAAGGACCTGTCGATCTTCAGGGCAGTGACAGGGAAGCGTTTAAGATAGCTCAGCGACGAGTATCCTGTGCCGAAATCGTCGACGGCTATACCTACTCCAAGGCTCCGCAACTTCGTCAGGGTCTTCAGGGATTGATCTGCGTCATCCATGAGCACTGACTCGGTAATTTCCAGCACCAGGGCGTGTGGTTCAATTCCTGCGGACCGCATCGCCTCAGCGACGGCGTCATGAAGCCCCGGGTCCTGAAGCTGCCGCGCCGAAAGATTCACCGCGATCCGCCAATTAGCGGCATCAGGAACATCGGTCCTCCAACGCTGAATCTGCCGGATCGCCTGATTCAGCACCCACAGTCCGATGGGCACAATCTGACCAGTTTCTTCGGCAACGGGAATAAACGAGTCGGGACCAACCAACCCATGCTCGGGATGCTGCCATCTCAGCAGCGCCTCAAATCCGATCGGCTCACCGCTCGCCACGTCCATCACCGGCTGATAATGGACCTCCAGCTGGTTTCGTTCAATAGCACGCGGGAGTTCGGATTCCACCGCCAGGCGCAGCTTCGCCTGCCGGTGCATTGCCTCGTCGAAGACGATTGCCTCCTTCAGCCCGCCTCCCTTAGCCCGATACATGGCGGCGTCGGAGTTGCGGAGCAGAGTCTCCGGGGTATCGCCAGAACGGGAAATCGCGATGCCGATACTCACATCAACAAATACCTCCCGCTCCAATAGCTCGAAAGGGGCTTGTACGGCGGCGCGAATCCGGCGGGCCAGCTTCTGGGCGCTGTCTCCAGACATGTCCGCGCACACAATGACGAACTCGTCACCGGCAAAGCGCGCCAAGGTGTCTTCCGGTCGCACGGCCGCCAACAATCGCGCCGCCAACTGGACCAACAGGCTGTCCCCGGCAGCGTGACCCAGTCCGTCATTGATCACCTTGAAGCGGTCGACGTCGAGGAACAGCACTCCCACCTGGGTACCTCTCCCCTCGCAGTCGACAATTGCCTGCTCGATACTCTCCGCCAGGAAGGCACGATTGGCCAGACCTGTCAGCGGGTCCTGGAACGCTAGCCGTTCCAAGGCTTGCTCCCCGAGCTTCCGTTCGGTGATATCCAGCGCAGTCCCCCGCATCTTGAGGGGCTCGCCGTCGTCGTCACGTTCAAGCGTGGCCCTCGCAAAGATCCAGCGAAGACTCCCATCTGGTAATTCCACGCGGTAAGTGAAATCGGTCGAGGTGCCGTGAGCCAACAGACCCTGCCAGATCTGGCTCACGCGGTCCCGATCATCAGGATGGACCGCGTGCAGCAGCGGCCCCCTCATGCTTTCCGAGGTCACCGGCAGCCCGTGGATCCTGCAGTACTCGTCAGACCTCCAGACCCGGTCGGCCAGCACATCCCACTCCACCGAACCGACATGGGCCATCTCCTGCGCAGCGGCAAGGCGATCCCTCTCCAGCTCGGAGGCGGCGCGGAGCCTGTTGATCTCGGAGACATCCCGGGCGACCGCCGACGAACCGACCAACAAACCCGACTCGTCATACATTGGTGACAAAGTCAGGGAAATATCCAGCACGGTTCCGTCTTTGCGCATTCCCTGGACTAAGTGGCCATTGACCGGTTCCCCACGCCGGAGCCGGTCGCGCAACTCCTCGTCCGGAGCGGATCGCTCCGCCGGCGAGAGCATGAGAACGCTTCTGCCAATCGCTTCCTTGGCCGAATAGCCATATATCGTCTCAGCACCGGCATTCCAGCTCGTAATAATTCCGTCGAGTGTCGCCCCGTTGATGGCGTCGTTGGAAAACTGAACCAGGGACGACAGTCGACCCATTTCCGCTTGAGCCTGCTGGGACTCGGTGATATCGGTAGACACATCGATGACCGCAACCACCTCCCCGGCCTCGCCATACAGGGGCGTCACGGTGGAATGGACCGCCAGCCGGTTGCCGTCGCGGTGCGTGGCCCAATGATCCCCCGCCCACGGCTCGCCGGCTGAAACCTGGTCGATAATGGCGGATGCTCTGGAGCCGCTCTCAAACAGAGCAAGATCGGAGAAATGGCGACCAACCGCGTCCTCTGCACGCCACCCCAGCATGTGAACTGAGGCATTGTTCCAGTAGCTGATTCGGCCATTCAGGTCGATAGCAATAACCGATTGCCCGACGGCGTCCAGCAGGGACGCCTGAAAGTAGACTTCCTGCCGCCCAAGCATTTGCGTCGTGATGTCCACGTGAGTGATGACCAGCGCCCCGCTGGCATTCCTACAAATCCGGGAACGGAGCCAACGCTCGCCACCTCGCAACGGGTACTCGAGGGCTACGTTCTGTTCCTCCCCCTCCAGAACCGCAGCGAGGCCCCGACCGATCCGCATCGCAGCCGCGTCCCCGTTGCTGACCGCCTCCTCACACGCCGAGGTATAAGACATGCCGGCCCTAAGGACAGGTGAGACTTCACCGAAAGGTTGAACAAATCGCTCCCACTCCCGGTTAACCGCGGAAATCATGCCGTCGACGGTAAGGACTGCCACCGCGACTGGCAGCGCATCGAGGGTCTCGCTCAATCCTGCCTGTGCCCGGCGCGGAAAATTGCCGTCGGTCGGGACCGAAGAGCGATGGGGGGTCATCATCACAGTTTAGGCCACCACCACCGCCCAACCCTGATCAAGCGGACCGCAAAGCCGCAGCTTTTACGCAGGGTACGGAGAGCTATCGCCCGCAAGTGGACCGATGGACGTATCCTCGGGGAATGAACCCCGGAAACTACGCCGTGCGTAAGGCGGTGACAACGATAATCACGGTGGCGGACCCGTCCGCACTACAAGCACAGTGCTGCCCGTGATTGATCCGCCGAGGAGGCGGGTCCCCCTCGTCGACCAGAACACCCTCCGGGCACTGGGTGATCAGCTCGAGAACCCGTCGGCCGTAACCTCGTTTGTCGCGGACTTCATCCACGTGTGGGACGAACGATATGTGAAACTCGCTGATACGGTGAGGCGCCGCGACCGTGACGCGGCACTGGAAGCTGTACTGAGCGTCCGAACCACCTCCACGATGGTCGGCGCCGCTCGACTGGCCAGCCTGGCAGCGAGCCTTGAGGAACTGATTCGCCTTGATGACCTGGATGAGGCTGTCGACGCGCTGCCGTTTATCCAGGCCTGCGGTCTCCAGACGATCCGCGAACTCGTGCTTTGCTCCAAGTCCTCCCGCGAATAGGCTCGACCTGGACTAGTCCCGTTTGGGCGCCAGCCGGTACCCCACCCCGCGGACAGTCAATAGCCACTTTGGCTCCCGGGAGTCCTCCCCCAATTTCCGGCGAAGGTTTCCCATATGGACCTCCACTGCGCGCTCGTCGGCGTCGCTGATGTAGGCATCATCCCGGTAGTGGTGGCCCCTCACTACCCGCACCAGATTCGCCTTGGTGCGCACCGATCCGGCGCTGCGCAGCAGATCATGCAGCAGATCAAATTCGCTGCGGGTCAGGCTGAGCTTGTCGCCCGTCAGCGTCGCAGTCCGGGTTTCGTGATTCAGCGCCAGACCGTTGTGCTGCAGCACTCCCGGCTCGCTGTCGTCGGGACTGGTCGGGGCCGGTGGGGTAGCTGAGCCCTCGTCCTCGCCCCTGGGCCGGCGAAGCATCGCAGCGACCCGCGCTCTCAGTTCCCGGGGACGAAACGGCTTGGTGATGAAATCATCGGCACCAGACTGCAACGCTGTGAGGGTATCTAGTTCGTCCGTGCGGGCGGTCAGCATCAGCACGTAGCAGTTGCTTCTCTGTCGGATCCTGCGGAGCACCTCGTACCCGTCGATATCCGGGAGCCCTACATCAAGGGTGACTATTGCCGCGTTGTACTTGCCCACCAGTTCAACACCTTCGCGGCCTGAACCCGCCGAGTGAACCTCAAATCCCGACTGGGTGAGGACTGCATCAACCAGGTTGCGCACGTCAGCATCGTCTTCGATAACTACTGCTACTCCGGGATCGCTCATATCTCATTCCCTATTTATCGCTCGTCAGGCCGCGAGGCCGTTGCGCTGATTAAGGATCCATCCTCCGTATTTCACCATACGTTTGTTCAGTTCCCTAGCATACTCGTTGATCCAGTCAGGTCCTTTTCGCCTGCCAGTTCCCATGTCGGCTTCGCATCAATTCGCGAAACTTTTCGCTGGGTGGTAGGCATTATTCCTGAGCGGGAGATAATGGGGCCATGCACCTCTCGCGGCATGGGGAAGCCGATAATCGAATACTCTCGCATTGGTTCCGGAAGGTTGACTGTGCCTGAGCAGTTCTGGCTGCTCGCAACCGACCGGTTCGGGCGCCGTCTAGGGCTGCGCGGACGAGCGGCAATGTATCAATTGCCGCTCGCGGTTGCTGTTGCCGTTATCGCCGGAACTGCACCGCTACTGAATCCGGAGCTGCTCCACAGCAGGCTTTTTCTTTCAGGATTGCTGTTGCATGTTGTCCTGTTCGCGGGATGTCTGATCATTCCGTGGCAGCGCTTACCGGAGGCTGCGATCCTTGCCATTCCGATCCTGGACTTCGTCGCCATTGGCCTATTCCGGAACGGTGCTGTTGATATCCTTCCGGGACTGGGCGCTCTTGCCGCTTTTCCGGTGATCTGGCTCGCCGCCTCGGGGCTAATGCCGGTGATTAGCGGAATCCTGACCTTTGTTGGACCATTTGTCATTGTGGCTTTTCCGCAGCTGATGGCCTTCAGCACTACCTACTCGCTTCTGGTGGAGACGCTTTTGCTGCCCACCATGGCACTTGCCCTTTTCCTGATCGTGCGGGTCTTCGGGTTACAGGTGCGCATGCAGCGGTTGGAGCTGGACCGCAAGGCAGTGGAAGTGCTTCAACTTGAGGCCGAGGTCAGCGTCCGCGAACGGCTGCTGACCGCCATTCTGGACACTGTCGACGTCGGCGTCCTCGCCATCGATACAGAGGGCAAGGTGCTGCTGACCAACCGGCAGCAGCAACTGTTCCAACGGACTACTGCGTCGCCCGAGGACTGCTCCGAGCTCAGGTTCTCCGGCAGCAAAGGCTCCGCGCCGCTGCCCGCAGCACGGCACCCAATCCGCCGGGCAACTGATGGCGAGTCCTTCTCGAATAATCTGCTCTGGCTCAGTGATGGCGAGTCCCAACGCGCGGTATCGACTGCGGCCCGGCCCATGACTGATCTCGGCGGCGAGTTCACCGGCTCGGTGATCGTCTTCAACGACGTGACAGACCTGGTGAAAGCGCTGACGGCCAAGGAAGACTTCGTCGCCAATGTGACGCACGAATTCAGCACCCCGCTCACCTCTATCCTTGGCCATCTTGATCTCGTCCTTGAGGCGCCCGACACCCTCACCCCTGCGGCTCGGGAATCGCTGAGTGTGGCCCGGCGGAACGCTGAGCGGCTCTCCATTCTGGTGTCCGACCTGCTCTCGGCCGCATCGGCATCGATGAACCTGCAGGCCAAGCCGACAGAGCTGTCGGAGTTACTGACCTCCCGGTTGCGCTCTGCCCGAACCCACGCCGAGAACGCCGGAATCACCCTGGTGTCGGAGGTGCCGGAGCGACTGTGGGCCATCGCCGACCCCCTGCGCATGGGCCAGGTGGTGGACAACCTGCTCTCCAACGCGATTAAGTACTCGCCCGACGGCGGGGACGTCACCATTAGGGCGCGTGCTGGCAAGGACATGGTCCTGTTGGAGGTGGAGGACTCGGGGATCGGCATGACCCAGGATGAGACGAAGCTGATCTACGGGAGGTTCTTCCGTGCCCACAACGTCCGCGAATCAGCTATTCCCGGGGTGGGGCTGGGCCTGGCCATCACCAAAGCCATTGTCGAAGGCCATGGCGGCACGATTCAGTGCGCTAGCTCGCCAGGAACCGGCACGAAGTTCACCGTCACCCTCCCCACCTCCGTATCCCGCGCTCCCGCCTCCGCCGGTCGATAAGCCGCTCATGAAGAAACCCACCGTCAGGGCCCTACCAGCCCCCGTGAAGGTGCTGGCCGCTGGGCTGGCTATCCTGCTCAGCGTGGTGGTCCTGTGCCGGTTCGGGTGGGCTCCGGAGACACCCGCGTATCTGCTGCTGACGGTCTTTGGCGTGGTGCTGGCGACGATTGACCTGCGAACCCGCCTGTTGCCGAATGCGCTGCTGCTGCCATTCGCGGTCGCTGCGGTGGTCCTGCTGGCATTGGCCTGCGTTCTGTCCAGGGACTGGGGCCGGCTGGGCGAAGCAGCCATCGGTGGTGCGGCCATGTTTGGCCTGTACCTTGTCCTAGCTCTGGTCTCACCGGGAAGCCTCGGCATGGGGGACGTGAAGCTTGCAGCAGTGCTCGGCCTGTATAGCGGCTATGCCGGAATGACCGCCTGGTTGGCGACGACGCTGGGCGGCTTTGTCCTCGGCGGCATCGTCAGTGCGATGCTGCTCGTCCTGACAAAGGCGTCGGCGCGTTCGGTCTTCCCTTTCGGCCCCCCGATGATCCTGGCCTGCTTCGCCGCCCTCATGGCCTTCGGCTAGGACCGTCATTCCCGGACTCGGCCGTCCCGTCGGGCACGGGTTTCCTCCGCCCGGGAACCGATGGCATGGTCGTCGGGGTACCGGACTTCCTCGAGCACCAACGGGTGTGGGGCGGCCAGCACCGAACGCGCTTCCTTGTTGCGGGCATGCAACCGTTCGAGCAGCCAGGCCGGCTCCTTCTCCCCCACACCCACCCGCAAAGTAGAACCAATCAACCCGCGCACCATGTTGTGGCAAAAAGCATCGGCTTGTACGGTCGCGGTGATCACTCCCCCATCAGCCCGCTCGAAGTCGAAGCGTTGTAGCTCGCGAACTGTCGTCGCTCCGGGCCGGGGTTTGGCGAAGGAGCGGAAGTCCTGCAGCCCGAGGAGCCGCAGGGCGCCGTCGTTCATCCGGTCAACCTGCAGCTCCTCGGGGTGCCACAACGTGACGCCTCGGGTCAACGGGTCCCGGAGCTTCAGACGGTCGGCGATCTGGTAGCTGTACCGGCGCCACAGTGCGGAGAATCGTGCGTCAAACCCCGGAGGCGCCAGGGCCACCTTGAGGACGACGACGGCGGGAACCTGGTGCCGTCGACGATCGGCCTTTTCGAGTTCCCGGCTGATCGTGGCGCCCAGCCGCCGCTGCATTGCCATTTCGGACGATAACTCCTGACCGCGTCTGAGCGCGTCCCACTCCCCCGGGGTGACGTCCACATGAGCTACCTGGCCGCGGGCGTGCACCCCAGTATCGGTTCGACCGGCGACGGTTAGCCGGGCCGGACGCCTGAACAACGTCTCCAGTCCGGCCTCGATAACCCCCTGAACCGTGGGTAGCCCGGGTTGTAGTGCCCACCCGGAGAAGGGCCCGCCGTCGTACGCCAGATCAAGGCGCACACGCAAAAGCCCCCTGTCCTCATGGAGGACAGCGGGCTTTTGGTCGGTCATGGTGCTAAAGAGGGCGGAAGAATTACTTCTTGCCGTCGTCCTCGGTGGTTCCTTCTTCGACGACAACAACCTCATCGGCGCCGGCCTCGGCGCTGATGTTGGTGTCCTCAGCAGCGACGTCGTCGGCCGAAGGAGCCGACTCTACGGAATCCGCCGACTCAGGCGAGTCTGGTGAATCCGCCGACTCAGGCGAGTCCGCCACGACCGGCGCAACCGGAGCTGCGTTGACCTTTGACTGCTCAGCCTCGGCGACTACCGACTGCTTCGCCGACATTGGTTCGAGGACCAATTCGATGACCGCCATCGGAGCGTTGTCGCCCTTGCGGTTACCGATCTTGGTGATGCGGGTGTAGCCACCTTCGCGGTTTGCAACGGCAGGAGCAATGTCGGTGAACAGCTCGTGGACGATGCTCTTGCTGCTGATGACGCCAAGGACACGACGGCGTGAGGCCAGGTCGCCCTTCTTTGCGAAGGTGATCAGGCGCTCTGCGTAGGGACGAAGCCGCTTCGCTTTGGTCACCGTGGTGGTGATGCGCTTGTGCTCGAACAGTGAGGCGGCCAGGTTGGCGAGCATCAGGCGCTCGTGCGCCGGACCGCCTCCAAGACGTGGGCCCTTTGTTGGTGTGGGCATGATTGTTTCTCCTCTAAGTGGTCCCGTCCGCCGCTTTCCAGCGGCAGACGGATCTTTCTAACGTTGTTAGAGCTCGTCGTCGCCGTATGCGGCGTCGTCCTCTTCGATGGCTGCTGCGCGGGCCGCAAGATCGAACCCTGGAGGGGAATCCTTCAGGGACAGACCCAGCTCGACGAGCTTCGCCTTGACCTCATCGATGGACTTGGCCCCGAAGTTACGAATGTCCATCAGATCAGCCTCGGACCGGGCGACGAGTTCACCCACGGTGTGGATGCCCTCGCGCTTGAGGCAGTTGTACGACCGGACAGTCAACTCCAGATCTTCGATCGGAAGCGCCATGTCGGCTGCCAGGGCAGCGTCGGTAGGCGACGGACCAATCTCGATACCCTCGGCTGCGGTGTTCAACTCGCGGGCGAGACCGAACAACTCCACCAGGGTGGTACCGGCCGAAGCCACTGCATCGCGGGGGGCGATAGCGTCCTTGGTTTCGACGTCCACAATCAGACGGTCGAAGTCGGTGCGCTGCTCAACACGAGTCGCTTCGACCCGGAAGGTGACCTTCAGGACCGGCGAGTAGATCGAGTCGACCGGGATGCGCCCGATCTCAGAGTCACCGGACTTGTTCTGGGACGCCGACACATAGCCGCGGCCTCGCTCGATGGTCAGCTCAAGCTCGAACTTACCCTTCGAGTTCAGGGTAGCAATGTGAAGATCAGGGTTGTGGAACTCGACCCCGGCTGGCGGTGCGATGTCCGCAGCGGTAACGACGCCGGGACCTTGCTTGCGCAGGTAGGCAACGACTGGCTCGTCGTGCTCGGAGGACACCGCGAGGTTCTTGATGTTCAGGATGATCTCAGTGACATCTTCCTTGACACCCGGCACCGTGGTGAATTCGTGCAGCACGCCGTCGATGCGGATGCTGGTAACAGCCGCACCTGGAATCGATGAGAGCAGGGTGCGGCGGAGCGAATTTCCGAGGGTGTAGCCGAAACCGGGCTCCAGCGGCTCGATGACGAACCGTGAACGGTTATCGGCGACGACTTCTTCAGTCAGGGTGGGGCGCTGTGCAATAAGCACTTACATTTCCTTTCAGGGAGCATCCGCTATATGACGCAACACAAATGGTGGAAAGGGACAGCTAGCAAGCAACGCTTATTAGCTTTGAGATCGGTGTCGAACGCCGCCCTGCGTGAGCCCAGGTACTGGGACCTGACACAGGGCGGCATCCGCACCGGGAAAGCTAATTAGACGCGGCGACGCTTCGGCGGCCGGCAACCGTTGTGAGCACTGGGGGTGACATCCTGGATGGAGCCAACCTCAAGGCCGGTGGCCTGCAGCGAGCGGATTGCCGTTTCGCGTCCTGAGCCTGGGCCCTTAACGAAAACATCGACCTTCTTCACGCCGTGTTCCTGTGCACGCTTTGCGGCGGCTTCAGCAGCCATCTGCGCGGCGAACGGAGTTGACTTGCGGGAGCCCTTGAATCCAACTTCACCAGCGGAGGCCCAGGAGATAACTGCGCCTGAGGGATCCGTGATGGACACGATGGTGTTGTTGAACGTGCTCTTGATGTGCGCCTGTCCGAGCGCGATGTTCTTCTTGTCCTTGCGACGCGGCTTACGTGCCGCTCCACGAGTCTTGGGGGGCATTACTTCTCCTACGAAAGGTGATGGGTGAGGTGCCGGGCCTGTATGAGAGGCCTTGGCGAAGTTGCTTGATGCGACGAGCGCTAGCCGGTCACTTCAAGGGGCAGCCAGAGTTAGCGCGCGGCCTTCTTCTTGCCTGCGACGGTCCGCTTTGGACCCTTACGGGTACGCGCGTTGGTTTTCGTGCGCTGTCCGCGCACTGGAAGACCACGGCGGTGCCGAATGCCTTCATAGCTTCCGATTTCCACCTTCCGGCGAATATCGGCGGCTACCTCACGGCGGAGGTCACCTTCGACCTTGTAGTTGACTTCGATGTAGTCACGCAGCTGCAGCAGCTCCGCGTCACTGAGGTCCTTGACGCGGGTGTCCGGGCTGATCCCGGTTTCTGCCAACGTCTTGTCTGCACGGGTCTTGCCCACGCCATAGATATAGGTAAGCGCTATCACTACCCGCTTTTCGCGGGGAATGTCTACGCCAGCGAGACGTGCCATAGTGGCGGTTCTCCTTTGGTGTTACTGGAGGTCTGAAACAGAGCGGCCTGCTGAGAAACTCAGCTCCCCGGCCTCCGTGCCCGGGGGTGTGCTCCCTCAAAACGGGGGAACTGCTCTGCTTGTATGGGTTTACTGCTGCTGCGTGTGGGCTGTACTCCTCGGTAAGAGAAAGACGTTAGCCCTGACGCTGCTTGTGGCGCGGGTTTTCGCAGATCACGAGTACGTTGCCCTTGCGGCGAACCACCTGGCACTTATCGCAGATCCGCTTGACGCTCGGCTGGACCTTCATGGTTTTCCTTTGCGTTGTTTGCAGATTGTGCTGTAACTACACTCCCTACCCTGAGTCAGGATGGGAGAATTCCTTATTTGTAGCGGTAGACGATACGGCCTCGGGTGAGGTCGTAAGGGCTAAGCTCCACTACTACCCGGTCCTCCGGGAGGATCCGGATATAGTGCTGACGCATTTTTCCCGAGATGTGGGCGAGGACAATGTGTCCGTTGGCCAGCTCAACGCGGAACATCGCGTTGGGCAGAGCCTCGTTCACAGTGCCTTCAATCTCAATGACACCGTCTTTCTTGGCCATATCCTCCGCTAACGTCGATGCCCACCACTTTCGCGGCGGACGGTTGGGATGGTGATCGTTGGTCTACTTCCACCGCAGCAACAGATCCGGGTCACCAGATCGTGCACACGTCGGCACCCTAAATGGGCACAGGAGTAGAGACAACCAACAGCCAACTCTACGCTACGAGTAGGGAAAAGTTAAATCTTTCAGGTCCGGAGGACCTAGGCCAGCGGAACGGGCGTGACACCGAGGGGCTGAAGCTTCGCAGCTCCCCCGTCTTCGGCGCTCAGCACCCAGATGCCGCCGTCGTGCACCGCAACCGTGTGCTCCCATTGGCATGCTCGCTTGCCGTCGGTTGTGACCACTGTCCAGTCGTCATCCAGCAACGTTGTCTCAAGGCTGCCGAGAACGAGCATGGGTTCGATCGCCAGACACAGGCCTGGACGGATCTTCGGTCCGCGGTGCCCGCTCCTGTAGTTGAGAACGTCCGGCGGCTGGTGCATCGCTGTGCCGATGCCGTGCCCAACATAGTCCTGCAGGATGCCGAGGGGGTCGCCGTCGAGCCCCGAAACGTAATCGTCAATGGCGTTGCCGATGTCCCCAACATGCCGGCCCCCAGCAAGGGCGGCGATGCCGTGCCACATGGCTGACTCAGTCGCATTGGAGAGACGCTGATCTTCGGACCGGGCACGCCCCACAATGACGGAGCGAGCGGAATCGGAATGCCACCCATCCACGATGGCCCCGCCATCGATGGAGAGGATGTCTCCGTCCTGCAGCACATAGTCACCAGGAATGCCGTGAACCACCTCATGGTTCACTGAAGCGCAGATGGATGCGGGGAACCCGTGATAGCCCAGGAAGTTGGACGTCGCACCGGACGCTTTCACGACGCCGGCGAACACCCCGTCCAGCTCCCGAGTGCTCACGCCCACGGCTACCGCCGCGACCGCCTCGTCGAGGGCCGCAGACAGAACCAGCCCAGCCTGCCGCATGGTACGCATTTGCTGATTGGTCTTGTACTCGACTTTCGACTGACGGAACATCTAAACTACCGTGAACCGTTCAGGGCAGTGACCACGCGCTCAGTCACCGTGTCGATCGCACCGATGCCGTCGACACGCTTCACGATGCCGCGTCCCTCGTACTGGGAGACAACGCCCTCGGTCTGCTCGTGGTACAGGTCCAGACGGTGCCGGATGACCTTCTCATTGTCATCACTGCGACCGTCGAGCTCCGCACGGCCGGTCAGCCGGCGCACCAGCTCCTCGTCCGGCGCCGTCAATTGCAGGACAGCGTCAAGGGCGAGCTCGTTCTGGGCCAATATCTCGTCCAGTTCGGTAACCTGCGCGGCGGTGCGCGGATACCCGTCAAGAAGGAACCCCTCCCGGACGTCGTCGTCCTTGAGTCGATCCCTCACCATTGAGTTGGTAACACTATCGGGAACGAAGTCTCCCGCGTCCATGTATTTCTTCGCTTCCAGGCCCAGCGGGGTTTCGTGCTTCACATTGTCGCGGAAGATGTCACCGGTGGAGATGGCGACGACGCCCAGCCGCTCGGAGATTCGTGCTGCCTGGGTGCCTTTACCGGATCCGGGAGGTCCGATGATGAGCATGCGTGTCATCGCAGTAACCCTTCGTAGTGACGCTGCTGAAGCTGAGCGTCGATCTGCTTCACCGTTTCGAGTCCAACACCCACCATGATGAGGATTGAGACACCGCCGAAGGGGAAGTTCTGGTTTGCGTTGATCAGCACGAGGGCTATCAACGGGATCAGTGCGACCAGGCCCAGATAGATCGCGCCAGGAAGGGTGATGCGGGACAGCACATACTGCAGGTACTCAGCCGTTGGCCTGCCTGCACGGATGCCTGGAATGAATCCGCCGTATTTCTTCATGTTGTCGGACACCTCATCCGGGTTGAACGTGATTGCTACGTAGAAGTAGGTGAAGAAAACGATCATGGCGAAGTAGAGCGCCATGTACAGCGGGTGGTCACCGTTCGCGAGGTAAGTGGTGATGAAGTTGACCCATTCCGGCGGCGGCGTCTGCCCATCGGTCGGGGTGTTGAACTGAGCAATCAGGGTGGGCAGGTACAGCATCGACGATGCGAAGATCACCGGGATGACACCAGCCATGTTGACCTTGATCGGGATGTAAGTGCTGCTTCCGCCGAGGGTGCGGCGCCCCACCATGCGTTTCGCGTACTGCACCGGGATTCGCCGTTGAGACTGTTCGACGAAGATCACCAACGCGACAACCACCAGACCGATGGCAATGACAGCCAGGAACACCGTCCAGCCTTGGGTCCGGAGGATCTCACCCAATGAGGTGGGGAACCCTGCGGCGATAGCCGTGAAGATGAGCAACGACATGCCGTTGCCGACGCCGCGCTCGGTGATCAGCTCACCCATCCACATGATGAGGCCCGTGCCTGCAGTCAGGGTGATGATAAGCAGGAGCACGGTGATGATGCTGTCGTCGGGGATGATCGGCACCGGGCAATCCCCTAGCAAGGCGCCGGATCGCGCCAGCGAGACAAGGGTGGTGGCGTTCAACAAGCCCAGGGCGATGGTGAGGTAACGCGTGTACTGGGTCAGAGTGGACTGCCCCTGCGCGCCTTCCTGGTGCAATTCCTGGAACCGCGGGATGACCACGCGGAGAAGTTGGGTGATGATGCTCGCAGTGATATAGGGCATGATACCCAACGCGAAGATAGACACCTGGAGGAGCGCGCCACCGCTGAAGAGGTTCACGAACTCGTAGAGGCCGCCCTCCGTATTACCGAGCTGCAAGCACTGCTGAACATTGCCGTAATCGACACCCGGTGCGGGAATGAAGGCACCCATCCGGAAGATGGTGATGATTCCAAGCGTGAACAACAGCTTGCGCCGCAAGTCTGGCGTCCGGAAAGCCCGGCCAATAGCGCTAAGCAAGCGTCCTCCTGAGGGTCTTGGTGTCCATGGCGGACAGATACACAACAACCGAGTCTAACGGTTGAAACCCGGTGCGTCGGACCCGGGGGCGGCTAGGTAAGCCTATGTGGCCGTAAAAAACTCTTGGCGGGCCGGAAAGTTCCAGCCCACCAAGAGTCTAGTTGCTGGATCGGGTAGATCACAGCGGCATTTTTTAGAGTCCGGTGACCGAACCGCCAGCTGCAGCGATCTTCTCTGCAGCACTGGCCGAATAGGCGTGGACCGTAACATCGACTTTAACGGTGATGTCACCGGTACCCAGCACCTTCACGGGCTGGTTCTTGCGAACCGCGCCGTTGGCTACCAGGCTGTCGACTGATACCTCGCCACCGTTCGGGTACAACTCCGAGATCTTGTCCAGGTTGACTACCTGGAACTCGACCCGGAACGGGTTCTTGAAGCCGCGCAGCTTAGGAAGGCGCATGTGCAGGGGAAGCTGTCCGCCTGCGAAGCCTGCCTTGACCTGGTAGCGGGCCTTGGTTCCCTTCATACCGCGTCCTGCGGTCTTACCCTTGGAGCCTTCGCCACGTCCCACGCGGGTCTTGGCGGTCTTCGCTCCGGGGGCGGGACGCAGGTGGTGGACCTTGAGTGCGTGAACGCGCTCGGTGCCAGTTGCTGTGGCTGTCGCCACTTCTTTCTCTGCCATTAGTTGGCCTCCTCAACCTTCACGAGGTGCGGAACCGTGTTGACCATGCCAACGGTGACGGCGTCGGCGGTACGGACAACAGTGTGTCCGATGCGCTTGAGACCGAGTGACCGCAGCGTGTCGCGCTGGTTCTGCTTGCCGCCAATGACGGACTTGATTTGGGTAATTTCAAGCTTCGCTGAGCTTACTAACACGCGCTTGGGAGTTGCCATTACGCACCTGCCTTTTGTTCCTGCATTGCGCGCAGCATCGACGAGGAAGCAACCTGATCCAGTGGCAACCCGCGACGTGCCGCTACTGCCTGGGGCTCTTCCAGCCGCTTCAGCGCGTCAACGGTTGCGTGAACAATGTTGATGGCGTTCGAGGAGCCGAGTGATTTGGACAGGACGTCGTGGATGCCGACGCATTCCAGCACAGCACGCACCGGGCCGCCGGCGATAACGCCGGTACCTGGCGAGGCTGGTCGGAGCAGGACTACGCCTGCTGCCGCTTCGCCCTGAACCAGGTGAGGAACCGTGCCACCGATGCGGGGGACCTTGAAGAAGGACTTCTTGGCCTCTTCAACACCCTTGGCGATTGCTGACGGAACTTCCTTGGCCTTGCCGTAACCGACGCCGACCATGCCGTTACCGTCGCCAACGACAACCAGGGCGGTGAAGCTGAAGCGCCGTCCACCCTTGACTACCTTTGACACGCGGTTGATAGCAACCACGCGCTCGACAAACTTGTCCTTGTCGTCGCGGCCGCCGTCGCGACCACCACGGCCACCGTCGCGACCGCCACGGCCACCGTCGCGACCGCCAGCACCGCCGGCGCCGCTGTTGCGGCCGCCACGTTCTCCGCGGGCACCGCCCTTGCGGTCGTCGGCTGCTGCCGTTGCGGTTGCGTCTGCGGCCGGAGCCGCAGCAGCGGGCTGTTCAGTACCTGTACTCAATTCAGGTTCCTTTGCATTGTTTTCCTCGGTCACAGTGCCAACCCACCTTCGCGGGCGCCATCTGCGATGGCGGCAATGCGGCCGTGGTACTTGTTACCGCCGCGGTCGAAGACAACAGCTTCGATGCCAGCAGCCTTGGCACGCTCCGCGACGAGGTTACCCACGCGCTTGGCCTTGGCGGTCTTGTCACCGTCGAAGGCACGGAGATCGGCTTCCAGGGTGGATGCCGAGGCAACCGTGACACCCAGCCCGTCGTCGACGACCTGAACGAACATGTGCCGTGCGGACCGGTTGACTACCAGACGCGGGCGAACCGCGGTTCCGGTGATGCGCTTGCGCACACGGAGGTGACGGCGTCCGCGCTGGGCGGACTTGCTCTTAGAGCTTCGCTTCTTGTTAATGCTGATAGCCATGATTATTTACCAGACTTTCCGACTTTACGGCGAACAACTTCGCCTGCGTAGCGCACGCCCTTGCCCTTATAGGGGTCCGGCTTCCGCAGCTTGCGGATGTTAGCGGCGACTTCGCCGACCTGCTGCTTGCTGATGCCGGAGACGGAAACCTTGGTTGGTCCCTCAACGGTCAGTGTGATGCCCTCCGGCGCCTTGACGGCTACCGGGTGGCTGAAGCCCAACGCGAACTCCAGATCGGAACCCTTGGCCTGCACACGGTAACCGGTGCCGACAATCTCAAGGTTCTTCTTGTATCCGTCGGTCACACCGATGATCATGTTGGAGATCAGGGTGCGGGTCAGGCCGTGAAGCGAACGCGACTCGCGCTCATCGTTGGGCCGTGAGACGGTCAGGGTGCTCTCGTCGAGGTCCACCAGGATCGGGCTAGGCACAGTGTGGCTCAGCTCGCCCTTGGCTCCCTTGACGGACACCAGGTTACCGGTGACTTTTACCTCAACACCCGCGGGAACGGAGATGGGGAGACGTCCAATACGTGACATGTGTTTACTCCTTCTCTGTTCCGGCTACCAGACGTAGGCGAGGACTTCCCCACCCACGCCCTTCTTGGATGCCTGGCGGTCTGTCAGCAGTCCTGAGGACGTGGACAGGATGGCGATACCGAGTCCGCCCAGCACGTGGGGCAGGTTGGTGGACTTCGCGTAAACGCGCAGCCCCGGCTTGGAGATGCGGCGGATGCCGGCGATTGAACGCTGGCGCTCGGGACCGAACTTGAGGTCGATGGTCAGCTTCTTGCCGACCTCCGCTTCCTCTTCCTTCCAGCCCGCGATGTAGCCTTCAGCCTTCAGGATGTCGGCGACGCGAGCTTTGAGCTTGCTATAAGGCATGCTCACGGTGTCGTGGTATGCGGAGTTTGCGTTGCGCAGACGTGTCAGCATGTCTGCCACAGGATCTGTCATTGTCATGTGGGCTCTTGCCCTTCCTCGTAACGGTTTCCGGGGCCCGGTTTAGGGTGTCGGACTTCCGTCCTGCCCTGCCCGGTACGGACCTGGAACGTAGTTAGATTAATCTTCGGATTTGAACGGGAAGCCGAGCGCTTTGAGCAGTGCGCGGCCTTCGTCGTCGGTCTTTGCTGTGGTGACAACGGTGATGTCCATGCCACGTACGCGGTCGATCTTGTCCTGGTCGATCTCATGGAACATTGACTGTTCGGTGAGGCCGAAGGTGTAGTTGCCGTTTCCGTCGAACTGGCGGCCGCTGAGGCCGCGGAAGTCGCGGATACGGGGCAGAGCGAGCGAGACCAGACGGTCGACGAATTCCCACATGCGGTCGCCACGAAGTGTCGCGTGGCAGCCGATAGGCATTCCCTCGCGCAGTTTGAACTGTGCGATCGATTTGCGGGCCTTGGTGACCTGGGGCTTCTGGCCGGTGATTTGGGTCATGTCACGGACAGCGCCGTCGATAAGCTTCGAATCCTTGGCTGCATCTCCAACACCCATGTTCACCACTACCTTGACGAGGCGTGGAACCTGGTTGACGTTGGTGTAGCTGAATTCTTCCTGCAGACCAGACTTGATTTCGGCGGCGTAGCGTGTCTTCAGACGCGGGGAGATCTTCGTCTCTACGGCTTCGGTAGTCATTAGAGATCCTTCCCTGATGCCTTGGCGACGCGGATCCGGACCGTACGCTCTTTGCCGTCTTTCTCGACGGTATCGATGCGGTAGCCGACGCGGGTCGGCTTGTTGGTCTCGGGGTCAACCATTGCAACGTTGCTGATATGGATGGGTGCTTCGATGACCTCGATGCCACCGGTCTTGGAGCCGCGCTGCGACTGTCCCACCTTGGTGTGACGGGTCACGCGGTTGATTCCCTCGACAAGTACCCGGTTGTTTTCCCGGAATACCCGCAGAACCTTGCCCTGCTTGCCGCGGTCTCCGCCGCGTTCCTGCTTGGCGCCACTGATGACCTGGACCAGGTCACCCTTCTTGATCTTGAATTTCACTGTCTTATTCGCTCCCATGGATTAGAGCACCTCCGGCGCTAGCGAGATGATCTTCATGAAGCGCTTGTCGCGGAGTTCACGACCTACGGGACCGAAGATACGCGTACCGCGTGGGTCGCCGTCTGTCTTCAAGATCACCGCAGCGTTCTCGTCGAACTTGATGTAGGAACCATCCGCGCGGCGGCGTTCCTTCTTGGTGCGGACGATTACCGCCTTGACGACGTCGCCCTTCTTGACATTGCCGCCGGGGATTGCATCCTTGACGGTGGCGACGATGACGTCACCGATGCCTGCGTAGCGGCGTCCAGATCCTCCGAGAACGCGGATGGTCAAGATTTCCTTGGCACCCGTGTTGTCGGCGACCTTAAGCCGCGACTCCTGCTGAATCACTTATTGCTCCTGTCGTCGCGCTGGTTCTCTCTACGAGCCTTGCGGAACGGATATGGGTTGGCCCCGTAATACTGGTCCTCAGCCTGCGCGGGCGCGAACACGCCACCGCAAAGAAGCTGAACAAGATTATCGGGCTTTTGTCTCAATCGCCGGTGTGGAAGCTCATACCGCTAACCCACCGAACAGACAAGATTTTTATCTTATCGCGAAAGCGCCCCGGACGCGAAATCGCTTACGCGATGTCTCGTCCGGGGCGCAATCATCAACTGCAGGATCCCTGAAGGGGCCTACTTGGCGCGCTCGATGATCTCAACCAGGCGCCACCGCTTGGTAGCGGACAGTGGACGGGTCTCACTGATCAGCACGTGATCCCCGATGCCGGCGGTGTTCTGTTCGTCGTGGACCTTGACCTTGGTGCTGCGCCGAAGAACCTTGCCGTACAGCGCGTGCTTCACACGGTCTTCAACCTGCACCGTGATGGTCTTTTCCATCTTGTCCGAGACTACGTAGCCACGACGGGTCTTACGGTAGCCGCGGGCGAGATCGTCCGACGTCGTTGCTTCACTCTTCTGTTCACTCACTTGGCGTCCTCCTTAGATGCCTCGGTGCCCGCATCCGGGGCGTCTTTGGTGGAGGCCTTCTTGGACTTCTTGGCCTTTTCAGGCTTTGCTTCCTCAACGGGAGCAACATAGTCAGGCCGAATGCCGAGCTCGCGCTCACGCATCACCGTGTACAGGCGTGCGATATCGCGCTTTACCGAGCGGAGACGCCCGTGGTTTTCCAACTGTCCGGTTGCGGACTGGAAGCGCAGGTTGAACAGCTCTTCCTTGCCCTTCCGGAGCTCCTCGACCAAGCGATCACGATCGAAGCCGTCCAGCTGCTCGGATGTCAGTTCCTTTGAACCAATAGCCATATCTACTCACCACCTTCACGACGCACAATGCGTGCCTTCAACGGCAGCTTGTGGATTGCTAGGCGCAGGGCTTCGCGGGCTACCTCTTCTGATACACCGGAGAGTTCAAAGAGAACCCGGCCCGGCTTGACGTTCGATACCCACCATTCAGGGGAACCCTTACCGGAACCCATACGGGTTTCTGCAGGCTTCTTGGTCAGTGGTCGGTCAGGATAAATGTTGATCCAGACCTTGCCGCCACGCTTGATGTGGCGGGTCATGGCAATACGTGCAGCTTCAATCTGACGGTTGGTGACGTATGCAGGAGTCAAAGCCTGGATACCCCATTCACCGAAGCTGACCTGCGTGCCACCGGTAGCAGCGCCGGAACGACCCGGGTGGTGCTGCTTACGGAACTTGACTCGACGTGGGATAAGCATTTAAGCCTGTCCTCCTTCCGCTGCTGCCGGAGCTGCAGCTTCAGCCGGTGCGGCAGTCGCCTGCGCCTCGGCGGGAGAGGAACCGGCCGGGTTACGACGACGACGGTCTGCACTGCGGTCACCGCCACGGTCAGCTCCTGCTGGTCCACGGCTCGGACGGTCGCTTCCGCCGCCACGTCCACGCGAAGGTGCTGCTGCGGCCTGGGCTGCGAGCTCCTTGGCGGTGATGTCGCCCTTGTAGATCCAGACCTTCACACCGATACGGCCGAAGGTGGTCTTGGCTTCGAAGAAACCGTAGTCGATGTTCGCGCGAAGGGTGTGCAGGGGCACACGGCCTTCACGGTAGAACTCGGAACGGCTCATTTCAGCGCCGCCCAGACGACCGGAGCACTGGACACGGATGCCCTTGGCGCCGGCGCGCTGTGCCGACTGCATGGCCTTCTTCATCGCGCGGCGGAACGCCACGCGTGAGGAGAGCTGCTCTGCAACGCCCTGGGCTACCAGCTGAGCTTCCATCTCGGGGTTCTTGACCTCAAGGATGTTCAGCTGAACCTGCTTGCCAGTTAGCTTCTCCAGTTCGCCGCGGATACGGTCTGCTTCGGCGCCGCGGCGACCGATGACGATACCGGGACGGGCCGTGTGGATATCCACGCGGACCCGGTCGCGGGTGCGCTCGATCTCAACCTTGGCGATACCGGCACGGTCCATGCCGGTGGCCATCAGCTGACGGATCTTGATGTCCTCGCGGACGTAGTCCTTGTACCGCTGACCGGGCTTGCTGCTGTCGGCGAACCAGTGCGAACGGTGGTCCGTGGTGATACCGAGCCTGAACCCATGCGGGTTTACTTTCTGTCCCACTAGCGGACCTGCGCTTTCTCAGGGGTGGCTACTACAACTGTGATGTGGCTAGTCCGCTTCAAAATGCGGAATGCACGGCCCTGGGCGCGCGGCCGGAACCGCTTCATCGTGGGGCCTTCATCAACAAATGCCTCGCTGATGAACAGGTTATCTTCGTCGAATGCGACGCCATCCCGGTCCGCGAGGACACGGGCGTTGGCGACCGCCGACTGTACTACCTTGAATACCGGCTCTGAAGCTGCCTGTGGGGCAAACTTCAGTATTGCCAGAGCCTCATTCGTCTGCTTGCCACGAACCAGGTTGACGACGCGCCGGGCCTTCATAGGCGTGACACGCGAAAAACGCGCAACTGCCTTGGCTTCCATTGCTTTCCTTCTCTCGTCTTCTGCCGCTTCGAGCAGCGCCTAGCGGCGCTTGCCCTTGCGGTCGTCCTTTACGTGGCCGCGGAAGGTCCGCGTCGCAGCGAATTCGCCGAGCTTATGCCCGACCATTGACTCTGTGACAAACACCGGGATGTGCTTGCGCCCGTCGTGCACGGCGATCGTGTGCCCCAGCATGTCGGGGATGATCATTGAGCGGCGGGACCACGTCTTAATGACGTTCTTGGTGCCCTTGTCGTTTTCACGAGCGACCTTCACAAAAAGGTGCTGATCGACGAAGGGGCCTTTCTTCAGGCTGCGTGGCATGTCTCCAGGCTCCTATCGCTTGTTCTTGCCGGAACGACGGCGACGCACAATCAGTGAGTCGCTCTCTTTGTTTTTGCGGCGGGTACGGCCTTCGGCCTTACCGTTCGGGTTCACCGGGTGACGGCCACCAGAGGTCTTACCTTCACCACCACCGTGTGGGTGATCAACCGGGTTCATGGCGACGCCACGAACGGTTGGGCGGACGCCCTTCCAGCGCATACGGCCGGCCTTGCCCCAGTTGATGTTGGACTGTTCTGCGTTTCCAACTTCACCGATGGTGGCCCGGCAGCGAACATCCACATTGCGGATTTCACCGGAAGGAAGGCGGAGCTGCGCGAAGCGGCCCTCTTTGGCAACCAGCTGGACTGACGCACCGGCCGAGCGAGCCATTTTGGCCCCGCCGCCTGGACGCAGTTCCACGGCGTGGATCACGGTACCAACCGGGATGTTGCGCAGTGGCAGGTTGTTGCCTGGCTTGATGTCAGCGCCAGCGCCGGCTTCCACCGTGTCGCCCTGCTTCAGGCGGTTGGGTGCAACGATATAGCGCTTGGTGCCGTCAACGTAGTGGAGGAGCGCAATGCGAGCCGTGCGGTTGGGATCGTATTCGATCTCAGCCACACGTGCGTTGACGCCGTCCTTGTCGTGGCGACGGAAGTCAATCAGGCGGTACTGGCGCTTGTGGCCACCACCCTTGTGACGGGTCGTGATCCGACCGGTGTTGTTACGACCACCCTTTTTAGGGAGGGGACGCACCAGTGATTTTTCCGGAGTGGACCGAGTGATTTCTGCGAAGTCAGCAACGCTCGAGCCGCGACGGCCGGGTGTTGTTGGCTTGTACTTGAGAATAGCCATGTGTCATTTCCTCGTTAAAGTGGTCTCCGCCCTAAGAGAGCGGACCGCCGAAGATGTCGATCGTTCCTTCTTTGAGGGTCACGATGGCACGCTTGGTAGCCTTCCGCTGACCCCAGCCGAAGCGGGTGCGCTTGCGCTTGCCCGAACGATTGAGAGTGTTGATCGAGTCGACCTTGACGGAGAAAATCTTCTCCACGGCCAGCTTGATCTCTGTCTTGTTTGAGCGCGGGTCGACCAGGAAGGTGTACTTACCTTCGTCAATCAGGCCATAGCTCTTTTCCGAAACGACCGGCGCAAGGACGACGTCGCGGGGATCTTTGGAGATGGTCGCGCTCACTTGGCGTCCTCCGTAGCTGTTGTGCTCTCGTCAGCATCTACGGTCGTGTCGGTTGAACCGACGAACGTATCGTAAGCGGCCTTCGTGAAGATCACGTCGTCGGAAACCAGCACGTCATAGGTGTTGAGCTGGTCAACGTAGAGGACGTGTACTTCCGGGACGTTCCGCACGGACAGAGCCGTGAGATCGTTGGCGCGCTCAATAACGATGAGCAGGTGTGGACGCTCCGAGATGCTGCGAAGCGCGTCGATTGCGCCCTTGGTGGACGGCTTGTCGCCGGATACCAGGGACTCGAGGACGTGGATACGGCCGTTGCGCGCGCGGTCGGAGAGGGCACCGCGCAAAGCGGCAGCCTTCATCTTCTTGGGGGTGCGCTGGCTGTAGTCGCGTGGGGTGGGTCCATGGACGACGCCGCCACCGGTCATGTGAGGAGCACGGATCGAACCCTGACGGGCGCGACCTGTTCCCTTCTGCTTGAACGGCTTGCGGCCTGCTCCGGATACCTCTGCACGGGTCTTCGTCTTGTGCGTACCCTGGCGGGCCGCTGCAAGCTGTGCGACGACGACCTGGTGCAGCAAGGGCACGTTGGTCTGCGTGTCGAAGATCTCTGCGGGGAGATCGACCTTTACTGTGTTGACAGCCATCTGACTATGCTCCCTTCACGGCGGTACGTACGAGGACGACCTGGCCGCGGGCGCCGGGGACGGCACCCTTGATCAGCAGCAGCGACTTCTCGGCATCCACACCGTGAACCGTGAGATTCAGAGTGGTCTGACGAACGGCACCCATACGGCCTGCCATTTTCATACCCTTGAAGACGCGGCTAGGGGTGGACGCGCCACCGATCGAGCCAGGCTTGCGGTGGTTCTTGTGGGCACCGTGAGATGCGCCAACGCCGTGGAAGCCGTGACGCTTCATGACACCGGCAAAGCCCTTACCCTTGGTGGTCCCGATGACGTCGACCTTCTGGCCGGCTTCGAAGATCTCGACAGAGAGCTCCTGGCCCAGCGAGTAGGTGTCAGCATCGGAGGTACGCAGCTCCACTACGTGGCGGCGCGGCGTGACGCCGGCCTTTTCGAAGTGACCGGCCAGAGGCTTGGTCACCTTGCGGGGGTCGATCTGGCCGAAGCCGATCTGGACGGCAGTGTAGCCATCCTGGCCCGCTGAGCGGAGCTGGGTAATGACATTGGAGTCGGCCTGGACGACGGTAACCGGCACCAGCAGGTTGTTTTCGTCCCAGACCTGGGTCATGCCGAGCTTGGTGCCCAGGAGACCTTTGACCTGACGCGTAAGTGAAGTAGACATTATGATCCGCTCTCCCTTACAGCTTGATTTCGATGTTCACGTCCGCAGGCAGGTCGAGACGCATCAGCGAATCAACGGCCTTGGGCGTGGGGTCAATGATGTCGATCAGACGCTTGTGAGTACGCATTTCGAAGTGCTCGCGGCTGTCCTTGTACTTGTGCGGTGAGCGGATAACGCAATACACGTTCTTCTCCGTCGGCAGTGGCACTGGGCCAACGACCGTAGCGCCTGCGCGCGTCACCGTCTCAACGATCTTCCGTGCTGATACGTCAATGACCTCGTGGTCATACGACTTCAGCCGGATGCGGATTTTTTGTCCCGCCATGGCGTCTCGACTCTCTCTCTCAAGAATTCTTGAATATCTGTCAGTTCCTGCACGTGCTGCGCCTGTTGCATTGGCGCTCCTCCCACAAACTGAATCCGGAGGTTTCCGGGTTCCTCACCCTGTGGAGGTTCCGACCCCCGCGCTCGGGCGTGTCGCGGATTCTTCGCAAACTAATCCTCAGAATGCTTCCACGTTTCCAGCCGAGCTGAATTTGGGGGTGGCTATATTTGGGCTAACCGCCCGGTGAACACCGACCCTGCATCAGGCATTATCCTGACCGGGACAGTATCTCAAACCGCGCGCACAAGCGCTTGAACAACTTGTCCAGTTTGCCAGATATCAGGGCAGAAGGCGAATCAGGGTTCCGACACGCCCCGAGCGGGTGAACTTTGCTCGCGGCCTGTCTCGGGACCGCCTTCCCAGAAGAGTGGCACACCCGCAGGATCGTGGTCGCGCAACCACTCCCCTGCACCTCCACCACTCTCCTGAACCTACTGTGTCTTCCCCAATTTCGGTGCCTCCCCCCACATTCCAGCGAGCGGGCCAGCGCCGGGGCCCTGCGACTGGGCCCTCGCCGGCTGGCTACTTCCGCACCTCTTTCCAGCGGGCGGGCTCCGAAACGGCAAACGCGGCACATATAGTAGAGGCGTTTGCCGATTTCTGCTGCGTTAGTCGGATTCAGCAGCGCTGGCCGCGGGACCTACGGCCTCCCCTTGACCGGAGGACCGGCTTTCAACCCCTTGGCGACAAGCAAAGAGAGCAGCCGCTCCGGCTTGTAGACGTCCTCCCAGATCCAACGCACCACCGTGAATCCCAGCGCCCGCAAACGATCCTCGCGGATCTTCTCGTCGACCACCACCTGGCTGGCACTACGGCCACCCATGTACTCGGGCTTCTGGTACTTCACCAGGCCGTCAAACTCGCCGATCAGTCTCTGCTCCCGCCAATAGAAGTCGGTCTGGGCGACGAAGCCACGTGCATCGGTGAACCTTGTCTGAAGCTCCGGCGGCTCTACACCCCATAGCCCCATCTGGGCCCGGCTGGCGGATTCACCCGGCGAGCCCGATACCGGATCGCTAAAGGCCAGCACCTTGTCCATTCGTTTTCGCGATGCCGCCGACCCAAAACATTCTGTGGCTGTTCGAAGCCGGGCTGCATCAGTTCTGTTTCGCCGGAGTGAATCATCCAGCGCGACGACGGCGCTGGCAAAAGTCGACTCGGTGGCCAGAGCTAGAAGCGTGTAGTCCAAGGAAGTCACACGCAGACCATCCAGCCGTACCTTGGCCGGCGTATAACCTTCAGTGAAATGACGCCGAATGTCCTTCCGTGACCTGTCGGACCGCCGACCCTCCTGTTGTGTGTGCACACGCAGAGGGACACCCAGGATCGGAATTGAGTGCAGCACGGCTGCGCTCTCATGGGAAAAAAGAGGGGACCGCTGGGCGCTGAGGTTGACTGCCAGAACCAGGACCCGGTATCGATCCCAGCGATTCAGGACCTGCCACTGTCCCGCGTTGATGTAGACACCCTGCCTCACCCGCACCAGAGTTCCGGCACGGCACTGCCGCTGCAGTGCAGTCGGGTCGACGCCTTGAAGCGCCAATTCAGCCGAAGTCCTCAAGTGGTGCCGCAGTTCCAATAGTCGACTCATACCCCCGAGTCTCGCGGTTCGGCACCAGGCCGGGAGCCGACGTCGTCGTTATGTTGACAACATTCCCCGCCAGGGGCCCCAGCGCTCGGCTCCCGCTGCCGAAAACCTCCCGCGCAGTACTATTCGGCAAACGCAGCAGTTATAGGTGGGGCGTCTTCAGGTTTCGGGGGCGTTTGCCCAAATGTGCTGCGCCAACGCATAGGTACCCCTGGAAACCCGGGCAAAGGAAAGGCCCCACTGCGACTGCAACGGGGCCTTTCCTCAGTGACTCGTGAAGAGTTACTTGATGATCTTGGTAACGCGTCCTGAGCCTACGGTCCGGCCGCCTTCACGGATAGCGAAGCCGAGGCCCTCTTCCATAGCGATCGGCTGGATGAGCGCAACGGTCATCTCAGTGTTATCGCCAGGCATAACCATCTCAGTACCCTCGGGAAGGGTGATGACACCGGTTACGTCAGTTGTACGGAAGTAGAACTGAGGACGGTAGTTGGAGTAGAACGGGTTGTGACGCCCGCCCTCATCCTTTGCCAGGATGTAGACGTTGGCATCGAAATCGGTGTGCGGGGTGATTGAACCCGGCTTGACGATAACCTGTCCACGCTCTACATCTTCGCGCTTGATTCCGCGGAGCAGGAGACCACAGTTCTCGCCCGCCCATGCTTCGTCGAGCTGCTTGTGGAACATCTCGATACCGGTGACGGTGGTCTTCTGGATCGGACGGATACCGACAATCTCGATTTCCGAGTTGATCTTCAGGGTTCCGCGCTCGGCGCGGCCCGTGACAACCGTGCCACGGCCGGTGATGGTGAAGACGTCTTCAACAGGCATCAGGAACGGCTTGTCCTTATCGCGGATTGGATCCGGGACGCTGTTGTCGACTGCATCCATCAGTTCCTCAACGGACTTGACCCATTCGGGGTCGCCTTCGAGCGCCTTCAGGCCGGAGACGCGCACCACTGGTGCCTCGTCGCCGTCGAAGCCCTGCGCGCTGAGCAGCTCGCGGACCTCCATCTCGACGAGGTCAAGCAGTTCCTCGTCGTCGACCATGTCGGACTTGTTCAGCGCCACCAGCAGGTAGGGGACGCCAACCTGGCGGGCAAGCAGAACGTGCTCGCGGGTCTGTGCCATCGGGCCATCGGTCGCAGCAACCACGAGGATTGCTCCGTCCATCTGCGCAGCACCGGTGATCATGTTCTTGATGTAGTCAGCGTGGCCGGGAGCGTCTACGTGTGCGTAGTGACGCTTCTCGGTCTGGTACTCAACATGCGAGATATTGATGGTGATGCCGCGCTGCTTCTCCTCGGGAGCCGAGTCGATGGACGCGAAGTCGCGTGCCTCGTTGAGAGTGGGGTACTTGTCGTAAAGTACCTTCGAAATGGCAGCCGTCAACGTCGTCTTTCCATGGTCAACGTGACCGATGGTGCCGATGTTAACGTGCGGCTTAGTCCGCTCGAACTTTGCCTTCGCCACGGGTTCCTCCTAGAACGTTTGAGAAGATTTGCTTCCCAGCCGCGCTCTTCGCGGCTGAAACTGTTGCAAGTCTACTGGGGGCTTCTACTTTGATGAAATTACTGCATGCCGCCGGAGCCGGGTGGCTCCGTTGGCGGATCTACGTGTGGGCTATTCGCCGCGAGTCTTCTGGATGATTTCGTCGGCTACAGCCTTCGGAACCTCCGAGTAGCTGTCAAACTTCATCGAGTACACGGCACGTCCCTGGGTCTTCGACCGCAGGTCACCGATGTATCCGAACATGCCCGACAGTGGAACCATGGCCTTGATGACCTTGACACCACTTGCGTCCTCCATGGACTGCATCTGGCCACGACGGGAGTTGAGGTCACCGATTACTTCACCCATGTATTCCTCAGGGGTGCGGACTTCAACTTCCATCAATGGTTCGAGGAGGACAGGATTAGCCATCCGCGCGGCTTCCTTGAATGCCATCCGGCCGGCAATCTTGAACGCCATTTCGGATGAGTCAACATCGTGGTAGGCGCCGTCGAGCAGCATAGCCTTGATGCCGACTACCGGGTAACCGGCAAGCACGCCATCGTTGAGGGCATCCTGGATGCCCGCATCGACACTCGGAATGTATTCGCGCGGGATACGTCCACCGGTGACTTTGTTGTCGAACGTGTACAGTACCCCGTCTTCAACTTCCATCGGCTCAATGGCGATCTGGATCTTCGCGAACTGACCCGATCCACCCGTCTGCTTCTTGTGGGTGTAATCGTGCTTGGGAACTGCGCGCTTGATCGTTTCACGGTAGGCAACCTGGGGCTTGCCCACGTTTGCCTCCACACGAAACTCACGGCGCATCCGGTCCACCAGAATGTCCAGGTGGAGCTCGCCCATGCCAGCGATGATGGTCTGACCGGTGTCCACGTTGAGGGAGACCTGGAAAGTCGGGTCCTCAGCGGAGAGCTTTTGGATAGCCGTTGAAAGCTTCTCCTGGTCACCCTTGGTCTTGGGTTCAATCGCGACCGAAATCACTGGGTCAGGAAAACTCATCGACTCGAGAACAATCTGTTTGGCACTATCCGACAATGTATCGCCGGTAGTAGTGTCCTTCAGACCGATCGCTGCGTAGATGTGACCCGCAAGGGCCTCCTCCACCGGGATTTCCTTGTTGGCGTGCATCTGGAACAGCTTGCCGATGCGCTCCTTCTTGTTCTTCGTGGAGTTGGTCACCTGCGTTCCAGCGGAAATCTGGCCGGAGTACACCCGAATGAATGTCAGTTGCCCGAAGAATGGGTGAGTCGCCACCTTGAACGCCAGAGCGGAAAACGGCTCTTCGGTGCTCGGCTTGCGAGTCAACTCGATTTCCTCGTCCCGGGGATCGTGACCGATCATCGGGGGAACATCCAGTGGGTTCGGGAGGTAGTCGACGACGGCGTCAAGCATCGGCTGGACGCCGCGGTTCTTGAACGCCGAGCCACAGAGCACAGGATAGATTTCCGAAGCAATGGTCAGCTTACGGATTCCAGCCTTGATCTCCGCAGTGGAGGGCTCTTCGCCGGCAAGGTACTTCTCCATGAGCTCGTCGTCGGCTTCAGCAACGGCTTCGAGCAGGCGTGCCCGGTAGTCGTTTGCCTTCTCCACGAGGTCGGCAGGGATCTCTTCGATCTCATACTTGGCACCCATGGTGACGTCACCCTTGGAGTCGCCGCGCCAGGTCAGCGCACGCATCTCGACCAGGTCGACGACGCCCTCAAAGTCGTTCTCCGCACCGATAGGCAACTGGATAACCAGCGGCTTGGCGCCGAGACGGCTGATGATGGTATCGACGGTGAAGTAGAAGTCGGCGCCCAGCTTGTCCATCTTGTTGACGAAGCAGATGCGGGGAACTTCATACTTGTCGGCCTGGCGCCAGACGGTCTCGGACTGCGGTTCTACGCCTTCCTTGCCATCGAACACCGCTACTGCACCGTCGAGGACGCGCAGTGAGCGCTCGACCTCCACGGTGAAGTCGACGTGGCCGGGGGTGTCGATGATGTTGATCTGGTTGTTGTTCCAGAAGCAAGTCACAGCGGCACTCGTGATGGTGATGCCGCGTTCCTTTTCCTGCTCCATCCAGTCGGTCGTGGAGGCGCCGTCGTGCGTCTCACCGATCTTGTGATTGACACCCGTGTAGAACAGGATGCGCTCGGTAGTAGTGGTCTTGCCAGCATCGATGTGGGCCATGATGCCGATATTGCGGACCTTGTTGAGGTCGGTAAGCACGTCCTGTGCCACGGTGTCTCCCTAAATCTTGGGTTCGTAGAAGTCGGAGTCTGGTTACCAGCGGTAGTGTGCGAAGGCCTTGTTGGACTCAGCCATCTTGTGCGTGTCTTCGCGGCGCTTCACAGCCGCACCAAGACCGTTGGACGCATCCAAGATCTCGTTCATGAGACGCTCAGTCATGGTCTTCTCGCGGCGAGCCTTCGAGTAACCAACGAGCCACCGCAGGGCCAGGGCCATGGAGCGGCCCGGCTTGACCTCGACGGGCACCTGGTAGGTTGCGCCGCCGACTCGGCGGGAGCGAACCTCGAGGGAAGGCTTGACGTTGTCCATAGCCTTCTTGAGCGCTGCGACAGGATCGCCGCCACTCTTGGCACGGGCACCCTCAAGAGCTCCGTAGACGATGCGTTCTGCTGTGGACTTCTTGCCGTCAACGAGCACCTTGTTGATCAGCTGAGTGACCAGAGGGGAACCGTAGACGGGATCTACAACTAGCGGCCGCTTAGGGGCCGGGCCCTTACGTGGCATTACTTCTTCTCCATCTTCGCGCCGTAGCGGCTACGAGCCTGCTTGCGGTTCTTGACACCCTGGGTATCAAGCGCACCACGGACGATCTTGTAACGGACACCGGGCAGATCCTTCACACGACCGCCGCGCACCAGCACGATGGAGTGTTCCTGAAGGTTGTGACCGACACCTGGGATGTAAGCGGTAACTTCGATGCCGCCGTTGAGGCGCACGCGGGCAACCTTACGGAGCGCCGAGTTCGGCTTCTTGGGGGTAGTAGTGTAGACGCGGGTGCAAACGCCGCGCTTCATGGGGCTGCCCTTCAATGCGGGCGCCTTGGTCTTGACGACCTTAGGTGTCCGGCCCTTGCGGACCAGCTGGTTGATAGTAGGCACTTCTGCGTTCTCCGTAATGTCTAGAGATATTGACTGTCGTTTGCGCCGAACCTACATTTGTAAGCCGTCGCGACTTGACCGTAGGCGTGCGAAAATGTGGCATTCGTTGTACAAGTTCCCTACAACGCGGAGATACGCCCGCTAGGGCGCCGATCCTCTGCCACACAAACAATTACCCACTACCTTACCAGACATCGGTTGGCGACCCCGACGCGCTCTATAAACCCCTTGCACTACCGGCCCCTCCCCCGATTAAAGCAGCGGGCCCCGCCCACCCGAGGGTGTGCGGGGCCCGCTTTGTCAGTGCTGCTTAGCGAGTGTTTCGCTTAGCGGAACTCGGAACCCATGTCGTAGTCGTCCAGTGGGATGGCGTGGAACTCTGGTGCCATCGAACCTTCAACTCCGGCGTAATCGAAGTCACTGAAGGCGCTAGGACCAGAGAACAGGTTGGCCTTCGCTTCCTCAGTCGGCTCAACGGTGATCTTCGTGTAACGATCCAGGCCGGTGCCGGCCGGGATCAGCTTACCGATGATCACGTTCTCCTTCAGACCCAGCAGAGGATCGCTCTTGCCTTCCATGGCGGCCTGCGTGAGAACACGCGTGGTCTCCTGGAACGATGCGGCTGACAGCCACGACTCGGTGGCAAGCGAGGCCTTGGTGATACCCATGAGCTCGGGACGGCCTGACGCCGGCTTCTTGCCCTCGGATACCACGCGACGGTTCTCGTCCTCGAAGCGACGGCGTTCGGCCAGCTCTCCAGGAAGAAGGGTCGACTCGCCTGATTCGATCACCGTGACGCGGCGAAGCATCTGGCGAACGATAACCTCGACGTGCTTGTCGTGGATACCCACACCCTGGCTGCGGTACACGGTCTGTACCTCATCGACCAGGAATTCCTGGGCCTTACGGGGGCCCAGGATCCGGAGGATCTGCTTCGGGTCGACAGCACCGAATACCAGCTGCTGTCCCACCTCAACATGCTCGCCGTCGGTGACCAGCAGGCGTGCACGCCGCAGGACCGGGTAGGCAATTTCTTCGGAGCCGTCGTCGGGCGTGACAACCAGCCGGAGCTGCTTCTCGCCGTCCTCGATGTTGACCCGTCCCGCGACCTCGGAGATCGGAGCGACACCCTTGGGGGTACGCGCTTCGAAGAGCTCTTGGATACGGGGCAGACCCTGGGTGATGTCTTCCGCCGACGCGATACCACCGGTGTGGAACGTACGCATGGTCAGCTGCGTGCCCGGCTCACCGATCGACTGTGCGGCAATGATGCCAACTGCCTCACCAATGTCGACGGTCTTGCCGGTAGCCAACGAGCGGCCGTAGCAGAGGGCACAGGTGCCGACGCTCGACTCGCAGGTCAGCACGGAGCGCACCTTGATGTCGGTAACACCAGCAGCGAACAGTTCGCCGATGAGAACGTCGCCGACGTCGGACCCGGCCGGAGCCAAAACCTTGCCCTTGGAGTCGAGTACCTCGGCGGCCAGGGTCCGTGCATAGGCGGAGTTCTCGACCTCCTCGTGCAGGACCAGCTCGCCATCACTGTTCGGCACTGCGATGGTGACGTTCAGCCCACGCTCGGTACCGCAATCGTCCTCACGGACAATGACGTCCTGCGAGACGTCCACCAGGCGTCGGGTCAGGTAACCCGAGTTGGCGGTCCGCAGCGCAGTATCAGCGAGACCCTTACGGGCACCGTGCGTTGCGATGAAGTACTCCAACACCGACAGGCCTTCACGGTACGAGGACTTGATCGGACGAGGGATGATCTCACCCTTGGGGTTCGCCACCAGACCACGGATACCCGCAATCTGACGAACCTGCAGCCAGTTACCACGAGCACCGGAGGACACCATGCGATTGATGGTGTTGTCCTTCGGCATGGCACCGCGCATGGACTCGGCTACCTCGTTGGTGGCCTTATTCCAGATGTCAATCAGTTCCTGGCGGCGTTCCTCATCAGCGATCAGGCCCTTGTCGAACTGGGACTGAACCTTCGCGGCCTGCTTTTCGTAGACCTCCATGATGCCGGCCTTGTTGATCGGCGCGGAGATGTCGGAGATTGCGACTGTGACACCGGAGCGGGTTGCCCAGTAGAAACCGGCGTCCTTCAGGTTATCCAGCGTTGCCGCTGTAACGACCTTCGGGTACCGCTCGGCGAGATCGTTGACGATGGTGGACAGCTGTCCCTTGTCGGCAACCTTCTCTACCCAGGGGTAGTCAGCGGGCAGGGTGTCGTTGAACAGCACCTGTCCGAGCGAGGTTTCGATCAGCGCAGGGGTCCCTTCGACCCAGCCTTCCGGTGCAGCCACGTCCGCGCTGGGCACGAAGTGTGGAATACGGATCCGGACCACCGAGTTCAGGTGCAGCACACCCATGTCGAAGGCCATGATGGCTTCGGCGGGGGTGGTGAACACGCGGCCTTCACCGGCTGAACCTTCACGCTTGGTGGTGAGGTGGTGCAGGCCGATGATCATATCCTGCGAGGGCAGGGTGACCGGACGGCCGTCCGAAGGCTTCAGGATGTTGTTCGAGGAGAGCATCAGGATGCGCGCCTCGGCCTGGGCCTCAGGGCTCAGCGGCAGGTGAACTGCCATCTGGTCGCCGTCGAAGTCGGCGTTGAAAGCGCCACAAACGAGCGGGTGAAGCTGAAGGGCCTTACCTTCGACCAGCTGCGGTTCGAACGCCTGGATACCCAACCGGTGCAGGGTAGGTGCGCGGTTCAGCAGCACTGGGTGCTCCGTGATGATCTCTTCGAGAACATCCCAGACCTGCGGGCGGTACCGCTCAACCATCCGCTTGGCGCTCTTGATGTTCTGCGCGTGGTTGAGATCAACCAGACGCTTCATCACGAACGGCTTGAACAGTTCCAGCGCCATCTGCTTGGGCAGACCACACTGGTGCAGTTTCAGCTGAGGTCCGACGACGATGACCGAACGCCCCGAGTAGTCGACACGCTTCCCCAGAAGGTTCTGGCGGAAACGACCCTGCTTGCCCTTGAGCATGTCAGAGAGCGACTTCAACGGACGGTTGCCCGGTCCGGTGACCGGACGGCCACGACGACCATTGTCGAAGAGAGAATCAACAGCTTCCTGGAGCATCCGCTTTTCGTTGTTGACGATGATCTCGGGCGCACCGAGATCGAGCAGGCGCTTCAGGCGGTTGTTGCGGTTGATCACACGACGGTACAGGTCGTTGAGGTCGGAGGTCGCGAAGCGGCCACCGTCCAGCTGGACCATGGGGCGCAGTTCCGGTGGGATCACGGGGACGGCGTCGAGCACCATGCCCAGGGGGCTGTTGGTGGTCGTCAGGAACGCGTTGACAACCTTCAAGCGCTTCAGGGCACGCGTCTTGCGCTGCCCCTTTCCGTTCTGGATGATGTCGCGGAGCAGCTCGGCCTCGGCGGGCATGTCGAAGTTCTCAAGACGCTTCTTGATCGCCTCGGCACCCATGGAGCCCTCAAAGTACAGTCCGTAGCGGTCGCGCAGCTCGCGGTACAGGCCTTCGTCGCCTTCAAGGTCAGCGACCTTCAGGCTCTTGAACCGGTCCCAGACCTGCTCGAAGCGCTCGATCTCGAGGTCAGCGCGCTTACGGACGTTGGCCATCTGGCGGTCGGCAGAGTCGCGAGCCTTCTTCTTCTCCGCGGCCTTCGCGCCTTCGCCCTCAAGCCGGGCAACCTCGTCTTCAAGGTCCTTGGCGATGGTGGCGATGTCCGAGTCGCGCTGGTCGATCATCTGCTTCTTCTCCAGGTCGTGCTCGGCCTGGAGATTCGGCAGTTCGGCGTGACGATTTTCTTCGTCGACGGCGGTGATCATGTAGGCAGCGAAGTAAATGACCTTTTCGAGGTCTTTCGGTGCCAGGTCAAGCAGGTAACCCAAGCGCGACGGAACACCCTTGAAGTACCAGATGTGGGTGACCGGGGCTGCAAGCTCAATGTGGCCCATGCGCTCACGGCGTACCTTGGCGCGGGTAACTTCAACGCCGCACCGCTCGCAAATGATGCCCTTGAAGCGCACGCGCTTGTACTTACCGCAGTAGCATTCCCAGTCGCGGGAAGGTCCGAAGATCTTCTCGCAGAAGAGGCCGTCCTTCTCAGGCTTGAGGGTACGGTAATTGATGGTTTCCGGCTTCTTGACCTCGCCAAAAGACCAACCACGGATTTCGTCCGCAGTGGCAAGGCCGATTCGCATGAGGCCGAAGGAGGATTCGCTGGACATATGGTCCCTGTTCTCTCTTTGTTCTCTAAATTCTTGAAGTCTTCATAAGGGGCGGGGAGGAGGTCCGACGGCCGCTGGCTGGGTGCGTTGGCAACCCAGCGAGCCCGCTGGTTCAGGGAGGTGCCCGGAGAAAGGCGGCTTTAATATTTCTAGGCCGCCCGCGGCCGACGAAATTTCGTTGCCGCCGTTCCGGGCACCGGACTGAACCGGACGTTCGAGCTAAACCTCTTCGACAGAACTCGGCTCGGCCCGTGACAGGTCGATGCCCAGTTCCTCCGCGGCCCGGAAGACTTCTTCATCCGAGTCACGCATCTCTATCGTGGTTCCGTCGGTGGAAAGTACTTCCACGTTCAGGCACAACGACTGCATTTCCTTGATCAGCACCTTGAAGGATTCGGGAACACCCGGTTCAGGGATGTTCTCGCCCTTCACGATCGCTTCGTAGACCTTGACGCGGCCGTGGATGTCATCCGACTTGATCGTCAGAAGTTCCTGCAGCGTGTAGGCGGCACCGTAGGCCTCGAGGGCCCAGACTTCCATTTCGCCGAAGCGCTGTCCGCCGAACTGTGCCTTACCACCCAATGGCTGCTGGGTGATCATGGAGTACGGTCCGGTGGAGCGTGCGTGGATCTTGTCGTCCACCAGGTGGTGAAGCTTCAGGATGTACATATAGCCGACCGAAATGGGGTCCGGGAACGGTTCGCCGGAGCGACCGTCAAAGAGCAACGCCTTGCCGGATTCGCCGATGAGGCGCTTACCGTCGCGGGTCTCCTTGGTGGACTTCATCAGACCAACAATTTCGTCCTCGGTCGCGCCGTCGAACACGGGGGTCGCCACAGTGGTCGAACCGCTTTCGCGGGGCAGGTTCGGGAGGTTCTTCAACCATTCCGGCTCGCCGTCGATCTTCCAGCCCTGCTTGGCCACCCAACCGAGGTGGACTTCCAGGACCTGGCCGACGTTCATTCGACCTGGCACGCCCAGCGGGTTGAGCACGATGTCAACAGGAGTTCCATCCTCCATGAACGGCATGTCCTCGATCGGAAGGATCTTGGAGATGACACCCTTGTTGCCGTGACGCCCTGCCAGCTTGTCGCCGTCGGTGATCTTGCGCTTCTGTGCAACGTAGACGCGGACCAGCTGGTTCACACCGGGGGGCAGCTCGTCGTCGTTGTCGCGATCGAAGATCCGTACGCCAATGACCGTTCCGGACTCGCCGTGGGGAACCTTCAGTGAGGTGTCACGGACCTCGCGGCTCTTTTCACCGAAGATGGCACGCAGCAGACGTTCCTCGGGGGTCAGTTCCGTTTCACCCTTGGGGGTGACACGGCCCACGAGGATGTCCCCGGCTTCTACCTCTGCACCGATGTGGATGATGCCACGCTCGTCCAGGGCTCCGAGGACTTCCTCGGAAACGTTGGGGATGTCCCGGGTGATTTCCTCGGCACCCAGCTTGGTGTCGCGGGCGTCAACCTCGTGTTCCTCGATGTGGATAGAGGTCAGGACGTCGTCCGAGACGATGCGCTGGGAGAGGATGATCGCGTCCTCGAAGTTATGGCCTTCCCAGGACATGAACGCAACAAGCATGTTCTTGCCCAGTGCGAGCTCACCCTGATCCGTGGACGGACCGTCAGCGATCATCGTGTTGTACTCGACCCGGTCGCCCTCAGACACCAGCACGCGCTGGTTGTAGGCGTTGCCCTGGTTGGACCGGGCGAACTTCATGATCGGGTAGTTGGTCTCGGTGCCGTCGTCGTTGAGGATACTGACCAGATCGGCCGAGACCTCCTTGACAACGCCAGCCTTGACAGCGGTGACTGCGTCACCGGCGTCCACCGCGGCGTTCTTCTCCATGCCGGTGCCCACGAGGGGGCGCTCGGAACGGAGCAGAGGAACAGCCTGACGCTGCATGTTCGCGCCCATCAGGGCACGGTTAGCATCATCGTGTTCGAGGAACGGGATCATGGCTGTGGCCACCGACACCATCTGGCGCGGGGAAACGTCCATGTACTCGACCTCAATGGCCTCGACCAGGACGGGCTCGCCCGAACCGCCTCGGGTACGCACCAGAACCGTTGGTTCGATGAAGTTGCCCTTGCCGTCGAGCGGTGCGTTCGCCTGTGCGATCAGGCGCTCCACCTCGTCGTCGGCGGTGAGGTAGTCGATTTGCTCCGTGACAATTCCGCCAACAACCTTGCGGTACGGGGTTTCGATGAAGCCGAACGTGTTGATGCGTCCGTAGGATGCCAGCGAACCGATCAGACCAATGTTCGGGCCTTCAGGGGTTTCGATTGGGCACATACGACCGTAATGAGACGGGTGAACGTCACGAACTTCCATGCCTGCACGGTCACGGGACAGACCGCCCGGGCCCAGCGCTGACAGGCGACGCTTGTGCGTCAGACCGGCCAGCGGGTTGTTCTGATCCATGAACTGCGACAGCTGGGACGTTCCGAAGAACTCCTTGATTGCTGCAACAACCGGACGGATGTTGATCAGGGTCTGAGGCGTGATGGCCTCAACGTCCTGGGTGGTCATCCGCTCGCGGACAACGCGCTCCATCCGGGACAGGCCCGTGCGGACCTGGTTCTCGATGAGCTCGCCGACCGCGCGGATGCGGCGGTTACCGAAGTGGTCAATGTCGTCGACCTCGACGCGCAGTTCGACGTCGCCGCCGTCGCGCTTGCCGGTGAGAGTCTTCTCATTGGCGTGCAGGGCCACCAGGAACTTGATCATCGCGACTATATCGTCGATGTTCAGGACCGAGGCGTCCTTATCGTCGAGGCTCTTGTCGATGCCCAACTTGCGGTTGATCTTGTAACGGCCGACCTTGGCCAGATCGTAGCGCTTGGGGTTGAAGTACAGGTTGTCGAGGAGGGTCTTGGCGGCCTCAACTGTAGGTGGCTCTCCCGGGCGAAGCTTCCGGTAGATATCCAGCAACGCATCTTCCTGCGTTTCGGTGGTGTCCTTCTCCATGGTGGCGCGGATGGAGTCGTAGTCGCCGAAGGTCTCAAGGATCTGGCCCTCGGTCCAGCCCAGCGCCTTCAGGAGCACGGTGACTGACTGCTTGCGCTTCCGGTCGAGGCGGACGCCGACCTGATCGCGCTTGTCGATTTCGAGTTCGAACCAGGCGCCGCGTGAGGGGATGATCTTCGCGCTGAAGATGTCCTTGTCACTGGTCTTGTCGGCGGTGCGCTCAAAGTAGGCACCCGGCGAACGGACCAGCTGGGACACAACGACACGCTCGGTGCCGTTGATCACAAACGTACCCTTCTCCGTCATCAACGGGAAGTCACCCATGAACACCGTCTGCTGCTTGATTTCGCCAGTGTTGTTGTTCATGAACTCGGCCTTGACATACAGGGGTGCCGCGTACGTCGCGTCGCGGTCCTTGCACTCAGCCATCGTGTACTTCGGATCAGCGAACTCCGGCTCCGAGAAGCTCAGGGACATGGTGCCCTGGAAATCCTCGATCGGGGAGATCTCTTCAAAGATGTCAGCGAGACCGGAGGTGGAGGCCACACCCTGCAGCTTCAACTCCAGTGCTTCCTGCACGCGCGCCTTCCAGCGCTCGTTTCCTACCAGCCAGTCGAAACTGTCGGTCTGGAGCGCGAGGAGGTTAGGAACATCCAGCGGTTCGTGAATCTTTGCGAATGAAAGCCGGGGTGCGACGCTGTCGGCGTCGACCTGGCTGGTAGCGGTTGCATTATTAGAGGTGCTCGAGGCGACCAAGAGGGATCCTTCCACAGACCTTCAGGCTTGTTCAGCTATATCCGCCCTCTTTGCACTGCCACCGCGTACTAACGCGGGGATTGTGTGTGCGAACCAGGAGTCTGCGGTCAAGACCAGAGATCGAAATCTCCAGTTAAATGACGAATGCAAGACAAAGCCCACCGCTATATGAAGGCCGAGGTTAAGAGGAAAGACGCAAATATCTACTGTACGCGAGAGCGCCCGCCGTGTCCAGCCGGGGTGTGGTATACGTTATCCGGCTGTCAGGCCCGCTGGGTCATCCAGATCAGAAGGATAGTCACCAGGAAGCCGGTGAGGAAGTTCAACCTGATAAAGCGCTTCCACCCCCGGTTGGCATGTTCGCACTTCTCGTCGCTGAGGTTCAGGAAGCGCGCAATGTTGAGCACATACGGCAGCGCAAGCAGTCCCCCGAGGGTTGCCGGCCACGGCGCGAGCAGCATCAGCACCCCGCTCACCAGGTAGACGACGACGGCGAACCTCACTACCGTGCGGGCTCCCAAAACCGTGGCAATGGAGGCGATACCGCCGTCGCGGTCGGCCTGGATGTCCTGGACGGCACCGAAGGCCTGGCTGGCGATCCCCCAGAGGAAGAAGGCGCCCAGCACGGCCCAGAGGGCGACGTCAAAGGTTGCGTCGGCGAGTACCAGCCCGAAAACTGCCGGGCTGACGAAGTGGGTGCTCGACGTGACCGAGTCGAGGAATGGCCGTTCCTTGAACCTCAGGCCCGGCGCGCTGTAGGCAACGACCGCGAACACACTGACCCCAAGCACCAGCGCCGAGAGGGGGTGCCCCAGCAGGAGCAACGCCACGAGGAACGGAACGTTGGTGAGCACAGCCGCCCACAGGGTGATGCGGTGGAATCTGCGGTCGAGGACTGCTCCCTCGATGCCGCCCTTGCGCGGGTTGCGGAGGTCCGACTCGTAATCGAAAACGTCGTTGATGCCGTACATGGCGAGGTTATAGGGAATCAGAAAGTAGAGAGTCCCGATCACCAGGGCCGCGTCAATCGTCCCGGTGGTGAGAAAGTAGGCAACTGCGAAGGGAAAGGCGGTGTTCACCCAGGACACGGGCCTGGAGGACACCAGCAGCATTCTCGCGACTCCGGCGTGGCCGGTTCCAGCATGCGCGCTCACCGGCTGCTCCGTTCGGCCGGTGAAGGGCCGGCCGATGAGGATACGGCGGGTGGCGTGAACAGGGACCAGAGCGCTGGCAGGAGCACCGCCGCCGCCACCGTGTAGGCGAAGTCCTCGACCGGGGCGAGGCCCACAAACACACCAGAGATGCGGTACGGGTTGTAGCCAAAGAAACCCAGTTGGATCATCAGGTTGTCAAAGACAGCTGTGAGGGTGAGCAAAATGACCGCGGATAGCCCCACGGCGCGCCAGGAGACCGCGCCGCCCGGAGCCCCTGTCCCGGTGCCCGCCCAAATCCCCGTCCCGGCCCCCGTCCGACCCGTCCGACCCGTCCGACGGCGGGACCGCACGACGGCGAGGACAGCAGCGATCAGTACGGGCACCAGGAAGATGGCGTTCAAAGTCCAGTAGGTCACTGCGCGACCTGCGTTCGAGAGGCGATGACCCGTTTCAGGAGCAGGTACACGTTCATCGCCATCCAGCAGAGGAAGGCCAGGAAAAACAACTCCTCCAGGGGGAGCTCGGGTGCGAGCATCACGCCGATCATGAACTCAGAGTCCCCCTTGTAGAAGATGTCGAGGCCGATGCCGCCGAGGTCCCAGGCCAGGAAGAACGCCACCCCCACCACCAGGACCAGCCCCGCCCGGCGGGGCGCTGACCAGAAGAACAACCCGTACCGGTAATCCATCAGGGCTGCGCAGGCCAGTCCGCCGAGCAGCGAGACCAGATACAGGGCACTGATCATTGCCGGACAATCTGACTCACCGGGACCAGGGGCTCTGCCAGAGGCCCGGTGCTGGTGTCGGAACGCAGCCGTTTGATCAGCAACTCGGCGCTGATCAGGCACATGGGGATCCCGATACCTGGGATGGTCGAACTCCCCGCATAGTAGAGCCCCTCGACCTTGCGGCTCATGTTGCGTCCTCTGAAGAAGGCGCTCTGCTTAAGGACATGGGCTGGGCCCAGGGACGTGCCTTTCCAGGCGTTGAAATCGCCCACGAAGTCCTGGGGTCCGTAGGTCCGGCGCACCACAATCCGTTCGGCCAGGTCAGGGATCCGTGCCCACGCGCCGATCTGCTCAATCACCGTATCGGCGAGGCGTTCGATGCGCGGGTCCCCCGCGCCGTCGATACCGCCACCGCCCAGCTCCGGATCGGCGGGCAGCGGAACCAGGACAAAGACATTCTCGTGGCCCTCCGGCGCCGCACCGGGGTCGGTGGCGCTGGACCGGCACACGTACAGCGACGCCGGCGTCGGCACCGAAGTGGTGGTGCCGAAGATCCGGGAGAAGTTGTCTTTCCAGTCCTCAGTGAATAGGAGCGTGTGGTGCTCCAGTTCAGGCAACTCGCCGCGGACGCCCAGGTACAACAGCAGCGCGCTCGGCCCTGCGGTGCGCTGCTGCCAGTAGCTCTCCGGGTACGTCTGCTCTGAACGCTGCAATAGCTGCGTTTCTGCGTGGTGCAGGTCGTTGGCGGCCACGATCGTGTCGGCGGCGGCGGTGTGGACTGTTCCATCGGCCGCAACCCAGCGCACACCGGTTACCCGCGCCTGACGACGGCGGCCGGTGGCCGGCACCGTGAGAATCTCTTCCACCCGGGCCCCGGTGACGATGTCAACGTTCCTGGCCCGTGCCAGGCCGGCGACGGCGTCGGTCAGTCGGGAGAAGCCGCCCATCGGGTAGAGGACCCCGTCGTCGAGGTCCAGATGGCTCATCAGGTGGTACATGCTGGGTGCCTCGAACGGCGAGGTGCCCAGGAAGACCGCGGGGTACCCGAGAATCTGGCGGAGCCGGTTGTCCTTGACCGTTTTCGCGGCAAGCGTCGACAGCGGCTGCAGCAGTAACCGGACCAGCTTCGGGGAGCGCAACAGGACATCCGGGCGGAGCAAGGGCCCGAAGGACTGGAATGTTGAGTAAAGGAACCGGCGGGTGGCCATGGTGTAGGTGTCACCAGCCGAGTCAAGGTATTTCTCCAGGGCGGCTCCGGCACCGGGTTCGACGACGTCGAACAGTGTGACGACGTCGGCGCGTTCGGCCGGAACATTGAGGGGTTCAGAGTGGCCTTCGTAGTAGACCCGGTAGCCCGGATTGAGCTTGACCAGGTCCAGCTGTTCGGCGGCAGTGGTGCCGAACAGCCGGAAGAAATGGTCGATTACCTCGGGCATCAGGTACCAGGAGGGGCCGGTATCGAACCGGAACCCGTCGCGTTCCCAGAGCCCGGCGCGCCCACCAGTGGCGTCTTGCTGTTCCAGCACGGTGACACCGTGGCCTTCCGCTGCGAGCAGGGCGGCTGACGCGAGACCAGCGATCCCGCCGCCGATGACGACGACGTTCCGACGGTTCCGGCGCTGGCCATTCAGGGGTGCGTGGGAGTTCATGGCAGCCTTCCGGTGGTCATTGGGGTACTTCATGTGACTGCGGGAGTCGGCCGGCAAACGCCTGGGCCGCGATCCGAAATTTGACCGGGTTCGGTACCCGAACCCGGGTGGTCAGTAGGTCAGCTGCCGGGGTGCTGCGGAGCCTGTCGGCGAGTTCGGCGAACAGGCCCTGGGCCAGGGCGACAGCCCGGCGGCTGGAGGTGGGCAGATCGCGGAGAGCAGCAGCCGAGACAGCAAGGTCCTCTGCAATGTCATCGAGCAGCCGGTGCTTGTCAGCCTCGTCGAAGTTCCCAGGACTCACTCCCGGGAAATAGCTGCGCCCCAAAGATTCGAAGTCTTCGGCGAGATCCCGGAGGAAGTTGATCTTCTGGAAAGCGGCCCCGAGCCGGCGCGCGCCGTCAACCAGTTTGCGCTCTTCAGCGGGGGCGAGCGGTGCCTCCTGGTAGAGGAAACACTTGAGGCACATCAGGCCCACCACTTCGGCTGACCCGTAAACATACTCGTCGAAGGACTCCTGGGTGTGCTCGGTCCGTTCGAGGTCCGCGCGCATTGAGGCGAAGAACGGTCGCGTCAGCTCCGCGGTGATGTCCGTTTCCCGGGCCGTGGCGGCGAAGGAGTGCACCACCGGGTTGGCGCTGTAGCCGGCGGCGAGCGCCCGGTCGGTCTCGGCTTCGAGCCCGTCGAGTAGTGCGCGGATCTGACCGGTGGTCAGCCCGGCGGCTGCGGCGGCGCCGTCCACCACTTCGTCGGCGACCCTGACCAGCGCATAGACCGATTCGACCTGCTGCCGGACGCTGGCGCCCAGCATCCGTGACGCCAACCCGAACGAGGTGGAGTAGGACCTGATCACGATGGCCGAGGCACGGTCGGTCACATCGGTGTAGAAGGCAAGGGCGTCCCGTGGCTGCATGGGAGGCTACCGGACCCGGTCGAGGACGGCCGCGGCGACCGGCGTCAGCCCGGCTTTCAGCTGGGCAGGAATGTGGGTACTGTCCAGATGACGTAGCGCCCGCTGGGCGTGATCGGTGGCCAGGGACACCGCATAGTCGAGTGCGCCACTAACCTTCAGGACCTGGCGGATTTCCTCGACCCCGTCGGCTGTCAGCTCAGCCGACCCGATCAGCCCAGAAATCTGCTCCCATTCTGCGCGTTGGGCGACAAAGGAGATCAGCGCGGTCCGCTTGCCTTCGCGGAGGTCGCCCCAGGTGGTCTTCCCGGTCGTCTTCTCGTTCCCAAACACGCCCAGAATGTCATCGGCAATCTGGTAGGCAATCCCGACGTCGCGCCCAAAGTCACCAAGCGTCTCGACAATGGCGTTGTCGGCTCCGGCGAGGATCGCGCCCGCTTTCAACGGGCTTTCAAACGAGTAGACGGCGGTTTTCAGCCGTGCCATCTGCAGGGGATCCTCGGACGTCGCTGTGCCGGAACTTGACGCGTCGACGTCGAGAAGCTCCCCGGCAGCCGAGGCGAACACGGCGTCGTCAAGCAACTCCCCCAGCCGCTCACGCGTGGCGGGGTCGGTGCGGACGCCGTCCAGCAGGCGGTGGGCACTGGAGAGGGCAAGATCGCCGGCGATCAAACCCATGGAAAGTCCGCGGTGGGTGGCATCGTCGGCGCCGAGTCCGGCAGCCCTGGCCTGGTTCCGGTAGGTGCCCGCCACATTGGGGATCCCCCGCCTGACGAAGTCCCTGTCGATGACGTCGTCGTGCACAATCAGGGCCGTATGCAGCATTTCGAAGGACGCGGCGACCAGCGCCGCAGTGGACCGATCGACTCCGGACAGGCAGTCGTAGGCCGTCATGACCATGCGTGGGCGGAACCGCTTGCCGCCGGCAGCGCAGGTTTCAAGCGTTTCCCAGAGCTGGAGGTAGGTGGGCCCCAGGGTCGCGGCGCGTGCCTTGGACCGGGCGAAGCACGTAGCGAGGGCACTCTCCACTTGTTCCAAGCCACGGGAATCGACCAGCAGGGTTTCCATGTCCATAGGTAAAGTAAACACTGACCCCACATTCTTAAGCTAAACGACCGGGTCGGAGAGTGGTCCAACGGTGTTTGTAGCAGAAAACAGTTCCGCGTCCGGTGCGGAATTGGTGGTCCTGGTTGATGAGAGTGGCACCCCCACTGGAACTGAGGCGAAGTCGCGGGTGCATCACACCTCGACGCCGCTGCACCTCGCCTTTTCCACCCATGTCTACAACGACGACGGCCTGATCCTGGTCACCCGGCGCGCCCTCTCCAAACTCACCTGGCCGGGGGTGTGGACCAACTCGTTCTGTGGTCATCCTGGCCCCGGGGAAAGCACTGAAGACGCGATCAGTCGCCGTGCCGACTACGAGCTGGGCATTACGCTCACTGATCTGGCCCCTGCTCTTCCTGACTTCCGCTATCGGGCGGTGGATCTCTCGGGGCTGGTGGAGAACGAGATCTGTCCCGTCTACACGGCCCGGTGCGCGGGCGACCTGTCGCCCCGGGAGTCGGAGGTGAGCCAATGGGAGTGGGTCGACCCGCTGCAGCTGGTCCGGGCGGTGCAGCTGACCCCGTGGGCGTTCAGCCCGTGGCTGACCCTGCAACTTTCTCTGCTGTACCCAGCTAGCTGAGGGCGCTGGCTACCGCCTCCCGACGGGCAGGGGGCGCTACGGCTCGCCATCCGACGCGCAGAAAAGTGGCCCACCCGCGGCTTAGCGGTTGGGCGACCACTTTCTTGCGGCGTAGCCACTTTTCTTGCACGTTTCGCGGCGTAGCCTCTTTTCTTGCACGTCAGCTCACTGTTCCCTGCGGTCTGGCACGGAAGTGCACCTGCCAGCGGATCCACGGCGGCTGGACCCTCCAGTGCAGGACGATGGTGTGAACGGCACGGGTGACCCGTCGCCGGAGGTCGGCTCCCCCGGCCAGCGCGCGCGGTGAAATGCCGACCCGCAATGAGAAGTCGCAAACGGTTCGTTGGCCGGGGCCGAGCGCGAAGGCCAGATCGGCGTCGTCGTGCACCTCTGGATCCTCTGTGTGCACCAGCGACCGGACACTCTCCCAGACGGTGGCGCGCACAGCGAAGTTGGAGCCGAACAGGGGCCAGTGCCCGACGGCTGCACCCATGCAGACGAAGTAGGCCCGCATGTACAGGAGGTCCGCCGCGGCCGCGCGCAGCCGGGAGACACCATAGAACCTGCCCGGCCCGGTGAGCGCGGCAAGTGTGGGGTCGGCCTCGAACCGCTCGGCGATGCGCTCGAGCCAATCCGCTGGCGGCACCGAGTCGGCGTCGCAGCGAACAATGATGTTCCCCAGGGCAGCGTTGTAGCCGGCCGCCGCGGCGGGCCCGATTCCGACCAGCGACTCGGTCACCACCCGGGCGCCATGGGCCTCAGCGGCGGCAACGGTTGAATCAGTCGAACCATTGTCGACAACCACGATCTCCAGCGGCCGACGGGTCTGCTGACCGAGGGCCTGCAAGCACCGGGCCAGCAGGATGCCGTCGTTCCGGCAAGGGATGACCACTGAGAGCGTTGGCAGCATGCCTTTAATTTTAGGGTGTTTGGAAGGTCAATGATCCTCTTCGACCGCTGGCCACGCCCTGGGCCGTGGCGGCCGACGTCGTCCGCGGGACCGGCGAGCGGCCATGGGCGTCACCATCATCACCCTTGCCTTGGCCCTGGGGCTTAGCCTCGGAGTGGTGTGGGAGTTCGCCGAATGGGCAGGCTACGCGTCACCGGTGAGATCAACGTCGGCTATCCGGACACCCGGGGGATCCTGCCGGGAGGGTTCGGGTCGCTGCTCTCCGGAGTGCTCCTGGCTTTCGCTACGACGCGTCACCGACGACGGATTTCAGTTAATGCTTCCTAGCTGAGTTGTGCGGGAAGGAGTAGCCTTATCGCAACTGCTTCAAAGATGAAAGTGAGCGATCCACCAGATGAACACTCAAGTTATGTCACCGACCGACGTTGTGATTGTCGGCGGCGCCCGGACCCCGCAGGGCCGCCTGAACGGTCAGTTATCCTCCTTCACGGCAGTCGATCTGGGAGCCGTCGCCATTGCCGGCGCATTGGAGAAGGCCGGAGTCGACGCCGGTTCGGTTGACGCCGTCATCATGGGCCACGTCATTCAGGCTGGGTGCGGCCAGAATCCCGCACGGCAGACCGCGCTGAAGGCTGGGATCGGCTGGGATGTCCCGACGGTCACCATCAACAAGGTGTGTCTGTCCGGCCTGACCGCCGTCATCGACGCTGCCCGGCTGATCCGCAGCGGCGAGGCCACCGTGGTCGTAGCCGGCGGCCAGGAATCAATGACACGCGGACCGCATCTGCTCCCCGGATCCCGTCAGGGCTGGACCTACGGCAACATCCAGGCCATCGACTCGGTGGCAAACGATGGCCTCACCGACGCGCTCGACAACGAATCCATGGGCGTTTCCACCGAGCGGGGCAACTCAGGACTCGGCATCACACGCGAAGACCAGGACGCCGTCGCGGCTGCGTCCCACCAACGCGCTGCCGCCGCGATCGAGTCCGGTGTCTTCGACATCGAAATCGTTCCCGTTTCAGTGCCTCAGCGGAAGGGCGACCCGGTAATCCTGAGCACCGATGAGGGCGTTCGCCCGACGACGACAGTTGAGTCCCTCGCCGGGCTGAGACCCGCGTTTGATAAGACCGGGTCCATCACCGCGGGCAACTCGTCGCCGCTTTCCGACGGTGCGGCTGCCCTCGTTCTGACCACCCGTGCACACGCTGAGGCGAACTCGCTGACCGTTCTGGCGGTGGTGGGGCAGCCAGGTCAGGTGGCTGGCCCAGACAACTCGCTCCACTCCCAGCCGTCCCGGGCGATCGAGCAGGCGTTGGGCCGTGCTGGCTGGCAGACCTCGGATCTGGATTTCATAGAGATCAACGAGGCCTTCGGTTCGGTGGCGTGCCAGTCCCTGAAGGATCTGGACTACCCATTGGACAAGTGCAATATCCATGGCGGTGCGATTGCGCTGGGTCACCCCATTGGCGCTTCGGGTGCTCGTCTAGCCTTGCACGCGGCCCATGAGCTGAACCGTCGCGGAACGGGCAAGGCTGCCGTCTCCTTGTGCGGTGGAGGCGGACAGGGAGAAGCCCTCCTGCTCTACCGCGACTGACCGATGATACGAAAAACCCCTGACTCGGTGAGTCAGGGGTTTTTCGTGAAGCGAGGAAAAGACTACTTCAGGGTTACCGTCGCGCCAGCGGCCTCGAGGGATTCCTTGGCCTTCTCGGCAGCTTCCTTGGTTGCGCCTTCCAGCACAGCCTTGGGGGCGCTGTCGACAACGTCCTTGGCTTCCTTCAGACCCAGTGAAGTCAAGGCACGAACTTCCTTGATCACTGCGATCTTCTTGTCGCCTGCTGCTTCGAGGATAACGTCGAAGGAATCCTTCTCTTCTTCAGCAGCTTCGCCCGCGCCGCCACCGGCGGGTGCAACTGCAACAGCAGCAGCGGTGACGTCGAAGGTCTCTTCGAACAGCTTGACGAACTCGGAGAGTTCGATGATGGTCAGTTCCTTGAAAGCTTCAATGAGCTCTTCGTTGGTGAGCTTCGCCATGGCGAGAGCCTTCCTTCCTATAATGGTGCTTGGCATCGAATGTGACGCCGGGCACCGGAGTTTGGTGGATGAAGAGGGTTAATTCTCTTCAGGCGCTGCGGCAGCTTCGGGAGCGGCCTCTGACTCGGCTGCTGCAGGTGCAGCTGCTTCCTCTGCAGCAGGAGCGTCGGCGGCTGGCGTCTCTGCTGCTGCAGGCGCTCCACTTTCCTCCTCTTGCTTGATGCGCAAGGCATCGAGGGTGCGGGCAAGTGCTGCCATGGGTGCTTGCAGCACTCCGGCAACGCGGGCCAGCTGAAGTTCGCGCGACTCGAGAGCAGCGAGAGCCTTTACACCGGCAGCGTCAAGGGACTTGCCCTCGAAGAAACCGGTTTTGATGATGAGCTGTGGGTTGGACTTCGCGAAATCCGTGAGGCTCTTTGCCGCCGCGATGGCGTCACCCTTGATGAAGGCGATCGCAGTAGGTCCGGCGAGCTGGTTCTCGAACGCGTCGATGCCGGCTTCCTTGGCTGCAATGCCCGTCAGGGTGTTCTTGACGACAGCGTATTTGGTGTCCTGGCCGAGTGAACGGCGCAGTTCCTTTAGCTGTGCAACGGTGAGCCCACGGTATTCGGTTAGGACTGCAGCATTTGAGTCTTTGAAATCGGTGACGATTTCCTCAACTGCGGTTACCTTGATTGCGGTTGCCATAACCCTCCTTCCGGGGAATTGATGCCGGCTTTTACTGCCCCAATAAAAAACGCCCCGCGCAGATGCACGGGGCTTGATCCAGAACTCCAGTTTTCACCTGACATTCTGGGAAGCTTCGTTCACCTACGCTGGCCGCCCTTTACGGGAACCTTCAGATACAGGTCCCGGTCCGCACTCCACAGAGAATCCTGCAAAGTAAGGGTGGGATATGCATCGACCGACGGTCTTTGGTCCTTCAAGACTACGTCACGCCACCGGGGGTAGCCAAATCCGGGGGTCCTCCCGGACTTCGGCCCTTCTTGGGGTACTGCAACCCTGCCCGCTCCCGGAGGAAAGTGGCCCACCCGCAGAATAGCGGCTGGGCAAGCACTATCCTGCGGTCCAGCCGCTTTCCTCGAGCAGGACCTGTAGTCCAACCCCTTTCTTGGTGTCGGATCGGCTTCGACCCCTCTTGAGGCGCTCTAACCCTGCCTGCTCCCGGAGAAAAGTGGCCCGGCCGCAGGATAGCGGTTGGGCAACCACTTTCCTGCGGGCAAGCCACTTTTTTGCGCAGTACCGGCAGCCCCGCCACTTTTCTGCGCAACGGACTGCGGGCAAGCCACTTTTCTGCGTGACGTCAGCTCTTCTTCTGCCACGCAGCGGTGTAGCCTGCGGGAACGAACCCCATCTCGACGTTGACTGCCAGCATGTGAACGTTTTCTTCGGCATTCCAGGTGTAGACCCGACGCGCTTCGGGCCAAGCCAAGGGAACCTCCAGCAGGTTGGCCGCCTTCAGCCACATTCCCAGGCGCTTCCCCCGATGTGAACGCAGCACCAGGGTGTCGTCCTGGGACACCACTTCTGGCTTCTCCTGCTGGTGTTCGAGGATGGTGTGGCCAGCCAGCAGCCCCGTAGGGCGGTGACGGACTGCCCTGACCAGTGACTGGCCGCCTGAGCGAAGGAGACGCTCCTCGCCTGCCCTGATCCGGGCGGCGTCCCACACCTCTTCCTCCCACTCCAGGTCTCCCATCGGCACATCGGTGCTCATGGTCTTCCGCAGCAGGGCGTACTGGTCAACGAGATCATCAGGGCAGCGATCGCGCCACTGCACCAACTCGTAGTCCTGGCCGGCCGCCTCATGGGCAGTCTGCGCATGCACTGCAGCCCGGGGTAACGAGGTCTCCAAGTTCAACACGCTACATCGGTCGACCTGCGCCAGCTGGAATCCGTTCCGCAAGGCTAGCGCCGTCGTTGCACAGTTTCTAGGGAAAGCTCCGGCCCCGGTTGCCGGGACGAGGACGGAAGCCGGCGCCTGGTCGAAGCCGGCGGGCTCGTCGGTCCACGCCATAATGGTCGATCGTTCGATTCCCGCCGCGTGGTCTTCGAGCGTCCGATAGAGCCTCGACCCGAGACCCCGACTCCGGTAGTTCGGGTGGACCACCACGAAGACGTAGCAGGTACCCAGGTTGTCGGTCAGCGGGATGTCAATGATCGCTTTCCCGACAACATTCCCGCCGTCGCGGGCCACGAACATGACCCGCTCCTCATAGTCGTTGGGCTGGGACGCCTCGTAACGTGCCTGGGGGCTGTAGAAGTGATCGTCGTTTCCCCACAGGACCCGTTCCACGAGGTTGCTGAGCTCCGCAGCCGCGACAAAGTCGGCTCCGCCGGGGAGCTCAAGGGACACCGGGCGGGGTAGGTGATCGATTATGGCGCCTGAGATTGTCATGGGGAAAGTCTAGCCGAGTGATTGATACTTGCCAATCACTAATTTCCGGGGCGCTCTCGACGCCCGAAAAAAGACACTTAATCACGAAGGGCCGCAGCTTATGAGCTGCGGCCCTTCGTGATTAAGTGCCTGGCGGCGTCCTGAGCCCTAAGCTTCGGCGAAGACCTTGGTGACACTTGGGTCAACGGTTATGCCAGGACCGAACGTGGTCGAGACCGTTGCCTTCTGGATGTAGCGGCCCTTCGAAGCCGATGGCTTCAAACGAAGCACCTCTTCCAGAGCAACTGCGTAGTTTTCGCCCAGCTTCTGCACATCAAACGACACTTTGCCGATGATGAAGTGCAGGTTGGAGTGCTTGTCGACGCGGAAGTCGATCTTTCCGCCCTTGATGTCGGTCACGGCTTTGGTGACATCAGCGGTAACGGTACCCGTCTTGGGGTTCGGCATCAGGTTACGAGGACCCAATACCTTGCCAAGGCGTCCGACCTTGCCCATGAGGTCAGGGGTGGCGACGGCGGCGTCGAAGTCGACCCAACCTGCTGCGACCTTTTCGATCATGTCATCGGAACCGACGAAGTCGGCGCCAGCGGCGATTGCCGCTTCGGCCTTCTCGCCCGTCGCGAAGACCAGGACGCGCTTGGTTTTGCCCGTGCCGTGGGGAAGGTTGACGGTGCCGCGGACCATCTGATCGGCCTTGCGGGGGTCAACGCCCAACCGAAACGCTACCTCAACGGTCGCGTCGAATGTTGACGGGTTGGTTTCCTTGGCCAGGACTACTGCCTCGAGCGGGGCGTACTGCTTGTCAGCCTCGATCTTGGCTTCGGCCGCCTTGTATGCTTTGCTGCGCTTTGCCATCTGCTTTTTCTCCTTTTGCAGTTGTGGTCTGCGGACCGCGCGGGCCCTGCCACACTCCGACGCCTGAATCCGCCTGAATGGCGGTTGCCTGCGTCTACGTTTTGTTGGTTGAATGCACGACGGACGGTACCGTCGCACGATGGGTGGAAGGCTCTAGCCCTCTACCGTGATACCCATGGAACGAGCGGTGCCGGCGATGATCTTGGCAGCTGCCTCGATGTCGTTGGCATTGAGGTCTTCCATTTTCATGGTGGCGATCTCGTTGACCTGATCCTTGGTCAGCTTGGCAACCTTGACGGTGTGAGGCGTGGGCGAACCCTTGGGGACGCCGGCAGCCTTCTTGATGAGCTCAGCCGCCGGAGGGGTCTTGGTGATGAACGTGAATGAGCGATCCTCATACACGGTGATTTCGACGGGAACAACGTTTCCGCGCTGGGATTCCGTTGCAGCGTTGTACGCCTTGCAGAATTCCATGATGTTGACACCATGCTGGCCAAGCGCTGGACCAATGGGGGGTGCCGGGTTAGCGGCGCCTGCATTGATCTGCAACTTGATCAGGCCGGTGATCTTTTTCTTGGGGGCCATGAAGGGTCCTTCTTTCACATTGCGTCCATAGGACAGGAGCGTCCCATGGCTTGTTGGTCACCATGGCGTGATGACCTACCGCACCACCTGAGCTAAGCGGGCCCGGGCGGCACGAAGCTTGATTACTGCAGCTTCGTTACCTGGCCGAACGAGAGCGTCACCGGAGTTTCGCGCTCGAAGATAGAGACCAGAACAACAAGCTGCTGGGATTCCGGCTTGATCTCGGAAATGGTCGCCTGCAGGGTCTCGAAGGGGCCCTCGTTGACCGTGACCGGTTCGCCGATCTCGAAGTTGACTGTTGCCGGAGTCAGCTGGTTCTTTGCTGGCTTGCCCGATTCAGGGTCGGTGTGGACCACTGTGTGTTCGAGCATGGAGAACACTTCGCCGAGGCTCAACGGCACCGGGTTGTGGGCGTTGCCGACGAAGCCAGTAACGCCGGGAGTGTGCCTGACGGCGCCCCACGAAGCATCGGTGAGGTCCATGCGCACAAGGACGTAGCCCGGGATGCGAACCCGGTTGACGATCTTCCGGGTGGTGTTCTTGATCTCCACCACTTCCTCCATTGGCACCTGGATCTCGAAGATGTACTCTTCCATGTCCAGGGTCTGGATGCGGGTTTCTAGGTTGGCCTTGACCCGGTTCTCGTAGCCCGCGTAGGAGTGGATGACATACCAGTCGCCCTCCTGACGGCGAAGCTGGGCCTTGAAAGCCGCGACGGGATCTTCCGCAGGAGCGGATTTCTCATCGGTGGCGTCCTCAGTGGCGCCTGCACCGTCGATGGACTCGGCGTCAGAGGACGCTTCATCACCGGAAGTGGCTTCGTCGGTCGCGTCCGCGTCGCCCTCTACGGGTTCTGCATCAGACTCGGTCTCGCTATCGGCCGGGGCAGCACTGTCAACCGGGGTCGCTTCGACACCGGAATCAGCTACCTGATCCTCGTTCTCCAGATCATCCTCAACAGAAGTGATCTGCCGTTCGAGTTCTTGCTCGGACACCTAGCCGCCTGCTTTCTAAGATTCTTCAGCTTGTTAATGCATTACCGCGCGGATCCCGTTATGCGCCGCCGAAGACCCACACCGCGGCCGTCCCGAACAGGAAGTCCAGGGCAGTCACTATCAGCATCATGATGATCACGAAGATCATCACGGTAATGGTGTACCGCACGAGTTCCCTGCGGGTCGGTACAACTACCTTCTTGAGTTCGGAGATGACCTGCCGCACAAAGAGGAAGATTCGGCCGAAGAAACCCCGCTTGGGGGTGTTCTTTTCGGAAGGGCCACCCTGTGGGCTGCCCGCAGCCGTTTCGGTCACCTTCAACCTCTTCCATTTTTTGTCGGTTCAGTAGCCCATCAGGACTATTGTGTTTCGTCGAATACGCAGGGCAGACAGGACTCGAACCTGCAACCTGCGGTTTTGGAGACCGCTGCGCTACCAATTGCGCCACTACCCTATGGAGTGATTTCGCCGATCCGCCTGAGCTAACTCAGGCACAAACCATCGTGGCGATTTCAACACCGAGGAACAAGTCTACTCAATCCCCGCCCCGGCGTCGAACCGGAAGCCCCGGCTGCCTGGCAGCCACCACCCAACCAAGTGATTCGGCGTCGTTGTCCGACGGCGACAACGCCCTAAGCTGGAATCACGTCACAGTCCACAGCACCATCAACCCTAAGGGAACACTATGACTGCCACCCCTGCCGCCCAGAAGCAGGACACCCCGAACGTGCCAGCGCGGCGGATCTCGCGGCGAATTGCAGCTATCGCTGAATCGGCGACGTTGGCGGTTGACGCCAAGGCCAAGGCACTGAAGGCTGCGGGCCGTCCAGTGATCGGATTCGGGGCAGGTGAACCCGACTTCCCCACCCCCGATTACATAGTGGACGCCGCGATCGAGGCGGCACGGCAGCCCCGTTTCCACAGGTATTCGCCTGCGGGTGGTCTGCCGGAACTGAAGCAGGCCATCGCCGAGAAAACACTGCGGGATTCGGGCTACACCGTCGACCCGGCCCAGGTGCTCGTCACCAATGGAGGTAAGCAGGCAGTCTACGAATCCTTTGCTACTCTCCTCGATCCGGGCGACGAGGTGCTGGTTCCTACTCCATTCTGGACCACCTACCCCGAGGCAATCCGCCTCGCCGGGGGCGTACCGGTCGAGGTCTTCGCTGGCCCCGAGCAGGGCTACCTGGTCACTGTTGACCAGCTGAAGGCTGCCTTGACGCCACGTACCAAAGTCCTGCTGTTCGTTTCCCCGTCCAACCCCACTGGCGCGGTTTACAGTCCCGAGCAGGTCAAGGAAATCGGTGACTGGGCCGCCGAACGCGGCCTGTGGGTGGTGACCGACGAAATCTACGAGCACCTGACGTACGACGGCGTACCCTTCACCTCTATCGCGACAGCATCCCCGGCCGTTGGTGACCGGATGGTGATCCTCAATGGGGTGGCCAAGACCTACGCCATGACCGGGTGGCGGGTGGGCTGGATGATCGGGCCGAAGGACGTGATCAAAGCCGCCACGAACCTGCAGTCCCATGCCACGTCGAACGTTTCGAACGTGCCCCAGATGGCGGCGCTGGCCGCGGTGGCCGGTCCGCTTACTGCCGTGCATGAGATGAAGGTGGCATTTGACCGTCGTCGTCGGGCAATGGTCGACGGCCTGAACGCGATCGACGGCGTGGATTGCCCGATCCCGAAGGGTGCGTTTTACGCGTATGCCGATGTGAGGTCCCTGCTCGGCCGCGAGTTGGGCGGCATTCGCCCGGCGACGTCGGCGGAACTTGCGGCGTTGATTCTTGAGAAGGTGGAGGTGGCTGTGGTGCCGGGCGAGGCGTTTGGCCCTAGCGGCTACCTTCGGCTCTCGTATGCGCTCGGCGATGCTGACCTTGCGACAGGCATTGGGCGTCTGCAGGAATTCCTCGCCACTGCCCGGTAGCCCCTCCGGGGGCGCCGGTTGGATGCCTAGAGCAGCCGGCGCTCGGCAGCCCAACGGGTGAGCTCGTGCCGGGAGGACAACTGCAGCTTGCGCAGGACCGCTGACACGTGCGTCTCGACCGTCTTGATTGAAATAAACAGCTCCTTGGCCACCTCCTTATAGCTGTACCCGCGGGCGATCAGGCGCATCACCTCAAGCTCGCGGGCTGAAAGACGGTCGAGTTCGCTATCCACTGACGCCACCGCCGCGGTCCCAAAAGCATCAAGGACAAAACCCGCCAGCCGGGGCGAAAACACCGCGTCCCCAGAGGCCACCCTCAGGACTGCGTCGGAGATCTCAGCCCCCGAGATGGTTTTGGTCACGTAACCCCGGGCACCGGCGCGGATGACAGTGACCACGTCCTCTGCGGCGTCGGACACGCTCAGCGCCAGGAACCGCGTGTCTGCGAGGAGCATGTTGCAGCCCGCGAGCACCTCGGCGCCCCCGCCCCCAGTTCCGCCCGGCAGGTGCACGTCAAGAAGGACCACCTGCGGTCGGTGCTGGTGAATGGCAGCGATCGCCTCCTCGACTCCCGAGGCCTCGGCCAGCACGGCGATCCTGCTGTCAAGATCTGCCCGCAGGCCGGAGCGGAAGATGGCGTGGTCATCGACCACCACCACGGTGACCGGCTGCTCTGGATTATTCACTGCGCTGCATCTGCTTCCTTTTCGGGCATGTCCAGTTTAACCTCGGTGCCCTCCACGCTGCTGCGGATCGACACCGTACCGCCGTGTCGGTTCATCCTGCTGTGCAGGGAGACCCTGATCCCCATCCGGTCCTCGGGGATGGCTTCTGGATCGAACCCACGGCCCCGGTCCCTGACAAAGATCGTTGACCCGGAACTCCCGGCCTCAAGATAGACGGAAATGCTGCCGCCCGCATGCTTGGCCGCGTTGAGGACCGCCTCCCGCGCGGCCTGCGCCAGGACTTCCTGCCGCGGGGTCAACGCCGTATCGCCGACCACCACCACGTTGACCGGAGCGCCATAGCTGTCCTCGATTTCCGCGGCGATGGCCCGGATCCGCTCCGCAAGGTTTCCTGACTCATGGGCGGCGTCGGCATACAACCAGTTCCGTAGCTCGCGTTCCTGCGCCCGGGCCAACCGCACCACATCCTGCTCCGAGCCTGCACGGTTCTGAATCAGGGCGAGGGTCTGCAGGACCGAATCGTGAAGGTGGGCGGCAATTTCGGCCCGCTCAGTTTCGCGGGCCCGCCCTGACCGTTCGGTCTCCAAATCACGCCAAAATTTCAGGCCCCAGGGAGCCAGCACCAGAAAGACTCCAGCCAGCACTGCTCCGGTAGCGACAAGTGTTGACCAGGTGAGTTCCCAGGAGATGGACCCGGACACCATGATCAGCACTCCCACCGTCACCAGCAGCAGACCGGCGACGAGTCGCACCAGCCCGCCGGCCTGCGACGCCCCCGCCCGGTTCATCAGGCCGGCACGCCGTGTCTCATCAAGCTGGATCCACGCCAGCACAGCCCCGGCCACCACCACCCCCACCGGCAACATACGGTCAAGAGGAAGATTGGCTCCTAACTGTTGGGCGATCACCGCAGCGGCCACCAGCAGCAGCGCTGAGCCGAGAAGCACCTCACGCTTTCCTACCAGCGAGTTGCGGTTCGCCGCACCGCGTGCACCAGCGGTAGGGACCGCCGTCGGGCTACCTGGCTCGGCAATCGACGGGGGGAAGATCAGTCGTGGGCCGACCGGGGTGGACCCGTGGCGGAACTGCTCCTCCTGAGTCGGCACCAACACCCATAGCCAGCCGTAGAGAAATATTCCAGAACCGCCCGCGAGGGCCAGTCCGACCATCGCGAGGCGCGCCATCTTGACCGAAATCCCGAGGTGGGCTGCCAGCCCCGCACATACTCCGGCGATTATCGCGTCGTGGGAGCGGAGCAGCGGCGGTCTCATGCCCTAATCCAAACACGATCCGCACCCGACTGGTGCGGGTTTCGGGGAAAGTTAGCCGCAGCTCAGGGACAGCTCAGGGTAGGCCCCGATGGCAACCACCTGTCCCCGGGGACAAGATGGGGAGATGAACTCGCACCAGGACCCGAATGATCCTCCGGAGCCCAGCCAGGGCGTCGAACCGGACGCAGCTCTACCCGGACCCGACCTAGGCGAAGCCACAAGCCAGGCCGACGGCGACACCTCAGTGCCGCCGGGACCTCCTCCCCCGCTGGGTGGGGCCACACCCATAGCAACCGCCAACGCGCCTGCCGGAACAGCCACCAACTTTTTTGGCTGGCTGCGCGGCCTCGGGACGATCAGGGGCCAGGACCGCTGGATCGGCGGCGTCGCCACCGGCGTAGCGACCCGCACCGGCCTCGATCCAGTGCTAATCCGAGGCATCCTCGTGTTTCTGGCCATCTTCGGTGGCATCGGCGTCCTGCTGTACGGCCTGGCCTGGGCTCTGCTGCCCGAGCCAGACGGCCGCATCCACCTTGAGTCCGCCACCCGGGGCACCTGGACCTCGGGCATGACGGGTGCCGTGGTGTTGACCGTCATTGGACTCTGGCGACCCAACCTCCCGATCTTCGGCGGCGACGGCTTCGGCGCGTTGTTCTGGACCATCTTCTGGGTCGGCGCCGTCGTCCTTGCGGTGTACCTGGTGGCAACCAGGTCCAGCAAGAAGGCTGAGGCATCCGGCACTACCGGTCAGACTTATACCGTTGCCTCCGAGGAACAGGGCCAGGCCCTCCCGCCGGGCGCTCTGCCCCCACCTCCCTTGTACAGCCAACTGCCACCCCTCCCGGCACCGCGACACAGCCCGCCAGCACCACGCAAACCGTCAACCCCCAAACCGACTGGCGCCGAACTGGCTCTCTATCTCGGTGGTGCGCTGATCGTCGTCGGCTCCGTCTTGATGCTCGATTACACAGGGATAATCGGTCTGGGAAGCTCAGTGGTTCCGGTGGCGATTGCCGCGGGCCTCATCCTTCTGGGTCTGGGGATTGTCACCCTGGGAATTCGTGGACGCACCTCAGGTTTTCTCGGGTTCATGGCAGGAGTCGGCATAGCGGCAGCAGTCGTCGCCGGGTCAACATTCGCCACGGGGACCATCACTGTCGGCAGCAGCGCCGTCTGGACCCCCACCACCGAGGAGCCCGCCAGCGAGGGATACACAGTAGTTGCAGGCCAGGGCACAGTTGATCTCAGCAACCTCACCAACCTCGACGCCGACGTGGTCGTCCCAGTGAACTCGCTCGCCGGAAACGTCGGCATCCTGATACCCGACGACGTGCCGGTCCAAGTCCGCTCCTCAATCGCCCTCGGAGCCCTCAGCACTGTGGATAACGGACAGGAAGCAACGGCCGGCGGCATGTGGCACCCCGCCGAGATCGACCTGAACGAAAACGCCTCCGGACCATCGATCATCCTTGAAATCCGGGGCGCCATGAGCCATACCACGGTGGCCGCCAGCCAGACCGAACTTGAAGACGTAGGAGGAATCTCGCCATGAACACTTCCGAGAACATCCCCACCAGCGACAACGACGGCGGCCAGCCGGTCCGCGCGGGCACAGTGGTCTGGGGGCTCATTGCGATCACTGTGGGCGCCCTGATCCTTCTCTCGCAGCTTGCCGACATCCGCTTCGACACGGGGCTGGTTCTGATGGGACTGCTCGTCGGCACCGGGGTGGCCCTGGTGGTGGGCGGGTTGGTCTCGATGACCGGCCGCAAACAGCACAAGTAAGAAAAGTGGACCATCGAGCAACGAAACGAGTTAGCCTACATCATGGACAAATTCTTTGACATCCTTCGATCATCGCCCATCAAACGTGCCCCCGGCGGATGGCTTGGCGGTATCGCCTCAGGCATCGCCGTCAAGTTCAACTGGCCGGTAGCCTACGTCAGGATCGGCATCCTCCTCAGCTTTCTGTTGCCGTTCATCAGCATTCCGATGTATGGCGTCCTGTGGTTGCTCCTTCCCAAGACCGACGGCACCATCGCGCTGCAGAAAATGATCGGCAGCCGGTAACCGAGGCGTGGGATCTGGCGGGTTGACGGCGTTTCGACGGCGATCTGAGTCGTTCTGAGACGCCGGATCTCCCACTTCGGCGATTGGGGAGGGGCTTCACCCTAGAACGGTGGTGGGGTTTCTGGTGGTGGTTTTGGTGGTGGTGTTGGTGGTGGGTTGGGTTTGGTGAGGTAGGTTTCCCCGGCGGGTGAGATCGCGATGATCGTCCCGGGTTCGGGTTGGGTGTACTGCCAGAAACCCTCCGTTTTGAACATGTGGTGACGTTTACAGAGCGCTGCAAGATTTGAGTAACTGGTCGTCCCGCCCCTGGACCAGAGGATCGTGTGGTCGAGTTCGCAGAACACCGCCAACCGGTTACACCCCGGATGACGGCACGTCCCATCCCGCACCCTGACCGCGTCCTGCAAATCTTTCGGCACCCGATACG